>JANQFM010000279.1 GCA_028277865.1 Acidobacteriota bacterium | reverse complement strand
TTAGTGACCAGACCCGCTTCAAACACCGCCCCACCGAGGCAAGCTCGGGTGGTGGCGTCTTCTTTTTGCCGATCCCGTCTGGTCTGCCAAACACGGCCCGACCGGGACAAGCCCGGCACGTGGCCTCCATCATTGCCAATCCTCTTAAGTGAACGGTATTGGGATTGGCGCGGAGTTAGCGCCAATAACTCAGGAGATTCTTGAATAACAAGCATCAGACGGTTCAAGCCACTTGACGCCTTTTGGGAGTTGAGCTAAGGTTACGCACAGCATCTGGATCGGTGCCGGTTTTGGGGTAGCTCGCTTAGTCTACTGATCACTGAAACGGTTGATTCTTTTGAGGTGCGAATGGCAATGGAGCAGGCACCCTTTCCTATTTTCTGCACCCACGCGGCTCCGAAGGCCTTTGATTCGGCGGGAACGGTGAGGGTCGATGAGGCCATGACAGCCGCCTACTCCGCAGACAGCTATTGCCGTTCCACTGGGCAGCCCGGCTTTGCCGTGACGGTCAACCTCTTCGAAGCACTGTACGCTCTGTCCGCTTTTCCCACCACCTGGGGCGACCGCATTGGGGTGATCGCCGTCAACATCGTGCCGCCGGATCAGCTGGCCTATGTCCAGGAACGCTACAAAGAGGTGACTCGCACCTGCATCCGGGTGGACAGCGAGGAGGATCTGGGGGCGCTGCCCCGACGGATTCAAGAGGCGCTGCCGATCTCCGTCCCGATCCAGCTGGTCGTTTCCGATCAGCTAGAGCCCGGCTTGGTGAAGAGCGCCCTTCAAGAGACAAAAGCGCCCCCCTATCCCAGAGTCGCACCGGACGGCTTGAGCGACCTTGTCGACAGCGCCCAGGGCAGCCTCAATGAGGCAGTCCGGCCGCTGATCCTGGTGGGGCGAAGCGCCGCACTTCACACCGAGCCCGCATTGGTCAAGGAGCTGGCTCAAAGGCTTCACTGCCCCATCCTTTTGACCACCAACGCGACAGCCACGCCTCCGGAGGTGATTGCCGGTTGGCGCGCCATCTCAGAGGACGTCGTGCTGGTGCCGGCCACCACCCTGGTCTGGGTTGAAGCCTTCGTTACGACCGACTGCGTCCTGGCCCTGGGTTCGAACCTGGCGGAAGGGGAGATGTTTGGGCTGCACGATTACCGGTTCCCCTGCGGCCCCATCATTTTGGTGGGCTTACAGGAGTTGGGCATCGGCAACCTGGCCGGCCTCACCATTCATGCCGACCCGCAGACTTTCGTCGAGGCCATGCTCAAGCAGGGGCAGGCAGACGAGCCTTCCAAAAAGCGCAAGAAGTGGCTGGCGGAGATCGGCGAGGACAACCAGAAGCAGCGTAAGTATCTGCAATCCTACCCTCGCAAGAAAATAAGGGGTCAAAGGGTCGATCCGGCCTACCTCTCCCGAACCGTCCACGAGCACGCTCCGGAAAACACCTATTTCATGGGCGAGGGCAACAGTTCGGGGATGTGGATGTGGACCTACCTGTGGCTTCGCCCCGTCGTCCACCCAACCTTGCAGGCCACCATCGGGATGATGGTGCACTGGCCGCCGGGCATTCGGCATGCCCACCCAAAACGGCCCATATGGGCGTTGGTGGGGGACGGCTCTTTCTTTTACCAGACGGGCGTCCTGCGGACTCTGGTGAAGCATGAGATCCCAGCGGTCTTCTTCGTCTTGAACAACTCATCCTGGAGCGCCATCCGGCTGGAGCAGACCTTCTGGTTCAAGGGCCGCTACCCGGGCACCAACATGCCGGCCACCGACTTTGCAGCCATCGCCCGGCTGGAGGGATGCGATTCCCGGCAGGCCCGCAACGCCGACGAGTTGCTGCAAGCGGTGGAATATGCCAAAAGCCGGCCCGATGCCGACAAAGCGCCTTTGGTGGTGGAGGTCTTCACCCCCGCCGACAATGTGCCGATCTCCGGGTCCCTGTTTGCGATGGCTGAGCTGGACTACATCGCCAAGCCGATGACGTTGAGCATGCTGATCAGCTTCGTGTTGGCGTTTTTCAGGGGCCAAGTGCCGCTTCGCCTGCTTTGGCTGGCAATCAAGCTGTTTCTTTTTTAAGCCATGAAGATTCCATTTACCAACTATTACTGGGAGAATGGCGGACGCTTCACGGCCAGGGCATTGCGCCGCTTGGGCGTCCGGCACATCTTTTCCATTGCCGGCGCGCAGACCCTGTCCATCTGGAACGCCGTCCCCGGGACAAGTC
>JANQFM010000270.1 GCA_028277865.1 Acidobacteriota bacterium | reverse complement strand
ACCTCCAAAAAGCTCCCCCAGGGACGCCCCTTGGTCAGGAAATGGTTGTGCTGCACGTAGCATCCCATCCCGCATAGCGAGCGCCCGAACGTGCAGCCCCGATAGGGCTGCAGCGAATGCGAGGTGACCGTCTTCAAAAACCCCGACGTCCGCGTCAGGACATTCTTGACCTCCACCAACTTCACCTCAACCCCCGCCTTCTTCATCTCCGAAATCTCTGCCTCCTCCTCCCTCTTATCTCTTCCCCCTCCTCTGCGTCTCTGCGCCTCTGCGTGAAACCGATCCCCTCTTCAGACTACAATGCCCCCATGAGAATACCCCTCATCCTCGCCCTGATGCTGCTCAGCCCCCCGCAAGAGCAGCAAGACCCGGACTTCCAAACCCGCTCCTTGATGGGAAATGAACTTCGTACGCCCCCGCTCAGCGACCAGGCCCGCCGGCGCCTCGAAGCCAATCTCCAAAAAGCTCTGGAGCGCCTCAAACCCAACCCCCGCCATCACGGCAACCTGATCTGGCTGGGACGCCGCACCGCCTACCTGGGACGCTACCGCCAGGCTGCCGAGATCTACAGCCGCGCCTTGGAGCTCTACCCCGACAGCCCCTACCTGCTGCGCCACCGGGGCCACCGCTACATCAGCCTGCGCCGCTTTGCAGACGCCGTTTCAGACCTGCAGCGTGCCGCCGATCTGACCCGCAGCAAACGCGACGAAATCGAGCCGGACGGGGCTCCCAACGCGCTCAACATCCCCACCAGCACCCTGCAGACCAACATCTTCTACCATCTGGGATTGGCCCACTACCTGCAAGGCCACTTCGAAGAGGCCTTGAGGGCCTACGGCGAGTGCCTCAAGCGCTCCAAGAACGACGACATGCTGGTGGCCACCAGCCACTGGCTATACATGACCCTGCGTCGTTTGCAGCGCCCCGAAGAAGCGGAAAAAGTACTGGAGCGCATTCGCCCCGATATGCGCATCATCGAGAACACGGCTTATTTCGACTTATTGCTGATGTACAAGGGGCTGAAGAAGAGCGAGGACCTCTGGTCACCCGGTGCCCTGGAGGACCTTCAGTCCGCCACAGTCGGCTACGGAGTGGGCAACTGGCACCTTTACAACGGCCGTGCAGAGCAGGCCAGATCAATCTTTGAGAAGATCCTTGAGCAGCCGGGGTGGGCTTCCTTCGGCTATATTGCCTCTGAAGCGGAATTGGCTCCGCAGTAGAGAACCCGTGAGAAATCCGGCACCGAATCCTCCGGCTGCAATTTGCTCTGGGTGCGGCCATTCGTGGATACTCGTACAGAAGAGATGATCATCTGGACGAGGCTCCCGGCAATGATCGCGCTGCTTGCGGCAAGCCCGACCTCATGGCAGGCTTCCGAAAGGCAGATTCCCGAAATGCGGCTCTTCGACCTTTCGGGAAACCGGGTGCGGCCCTTCTCCCAAGGATTCGAGCCGGCATGCCGGTCATCGGGTTTTCGGGCAGCCCTCTTCCTTTTTGTCCGCAGCGATTGCCCTATTTCCAACCGCTATGCTCCGGAGGTGAAGCGGCTTTACGAAGAGTTTTGGCCGCAAGGCATCAGTTTTTGGCTGGCCTACGCGGAAAAAGACGAGCCGGCAGCGGACATCCGACAGCACCTGCAGGAGTATGGCCTGCCGGGTTGCGTGCTGCGCGATCCCCATCACGACCTGGTGAAGCTGTCCGGCGCCGGCATCACCCCTGAGGCAGCTGTCTTCTCTCCTCAGGGAGCATTGCTTTACCGTGGACGCATCGACGACCGCTTCGTCGACTTCGGCAAGGCCCGGGCCGAGGCCAGCCGAAGAGACCTCAAAGAGGCTTTGGCAGCGATTGTGCAGGGCAAGCCGGTACCCCATCCCCGCACAAAAGCGGTGGGCTGCTATCTTTCCGACCTGAAATGACCCCTTCGGCCCACAGGCTCAATTTGGCTCCTGAGGGCATGGCTGCTGCACTGCCGGGCGGGCGGCTGCCCCCTTCTGAAGGCGAATGTGAGATCCGTTCCCAGCATTTGCATCGCAAAAATCATTCTTTTCCCTTCGCTTTCTTGCCCAGTCCCAGTAAAATGCCACCTTACCGGCTTCCGGGCAAAGTGTTATGGGGAGGAAAGGCAGCAAGCCGCAACGGTTCGATCCGGCCATCACCGAGGGGCCGATCCGCAAGGCTGTCTGGAAGCTGGCCTGGCCCTCCGTGCTGCAAAACGTGGTGGCCGGGCTGCAGGGGATCGTCGACCACACTTTGATCGGGCACTACGTGGGAACCACCGGCAACGCTGCCGTCGGGGTTAGCTGGCTGCTCTTTCTGGTGGTGGTCGTCTTCGTCGGCTCGGTCTATACGGGCATGGGGATCCTGGTGGCCCGCCTGGCCGGGGCCGGCAAGGCCGATCAGGTCAACCGCGTCGTCTACCAGGCCTTCCTCACCTCAGTGCTGGTTGTGGGAGGGATCCTGACGCCGGCGGGGATTTTCCTGGCGCCCAGTTTTCTGGTCTGGGTCAACGCCACCCCGGAGGTCCAGCTCGAGGCCTTGCCCTACCTGCGGACCCTTCTATTCTTCAGCTTCGGCCTCCTTTTCTTTTACATGATCTCGGCAGCGCTGCGGGCAGCCGGAGATGCACGGACGCCCCTCAGGCTGGGCGTCCTCACCACATTGCTCAACCTGGCCCTCAGCGTGGTCCTGATCCGCGGCCTGGGCCCCATCCCCGCCTTCGGCACCTTGGGTGCGGCCATGGGGACCGTCATCGCGCCTGCCGTGGTCAGCCTGATCGTCCTCTACCTGATGTTTACCGACAGCCTGATCATCCGCAGGGTGAAGGGGAAGATGCTGCTGCCCGACTGGAACATCATCCGCAAGCTGTTTAGCTTCGGCTTGCCCAGCGGCTTCCAGGGCATTGCCATGAACCTGGGAGGCATCCTGATAGTCGGCTTTGTGGGGTCGCTGACCCACAGCAAGGAGGCCCAGGCGGTCTATGCCGTCTGCTACACGCAGCTCTTTTCCCTCGTCACCTGGTCGTCGGTAGGCCTGATGGGGGCCACCTCGACCATTGTGGGCCAGAACCTGGGCGCCCTCAAGCCGGAAAGGGCCATGCAGGGTGCGCGCACCGGCGCCTTCATAGCGCTGGGCGTGGCCTCTTTGATCGGAGTCCTCTTTCTCTTCTTGCCCGACGCACTATTGGGCATATTCGGCATGAGCGACCCGGTCGTGCTGGATCTGGGCAGCCAGTTCCTGGCCTATTTGAGCCTGTCGGGCCTGCTTGTATCGGTGGCCATCAACTATACGGGCGCCCTTCAAGGAGGCGGCGACACGCGCAGCCCCTTGCTGATCACCCTGTTTTCCCAACTGCTGGTCCCTCCAGGAGTCCTGTTCATCCTGCAGGTAAACTACGGGCTGCTGCCTGAGTATGTGTGGAGGGTGATTCTTTTGGGGCACTTCTTGCGTTGCGTCCTTTCGGTGATTCGTTTCTACCAGGGCCGCTGGATGCAAATCCGAGTCGAGATTGAATCGAGTTGGTAAAGGGCCGGGATGGAGGGGCGCCTGCGCGATAGGAGCGTGGAAGGCTACGCTTTCCCTGACTTTGCTCTGACCTGACGACTGACAAGTGACAACTCCCCTCACCCTGCATCCAGAATTTCCCGGATGGTGTGGGCCAGGGCACTGGGGGTGAAGGGTTTTTGCACGAAGTGGGTTCCCGGCTCCAGGACGCCGTGGCGGTCGATGGCGTCTTCGGTGTAGCCGGACATGAAGATGACCATCAGGTCGGGCATGGAGGCCGATAAACGCCGAGCCAGCTCCTTGCCGTTCATTCCCGGCATCACCACGTCGGTGAGCAGCAGGTCGATGTGGCCATCGAATTGCTCGACCAGATCCAGGGCGACCGTGCCGTTTTCAGCTCCCAGGAAGCGGTAGCCGCATTTTTCGAGCACGGTACCGATCAGGCCGCGGATGCCGTCATCGTCCTCCACCACCAAAATCGTCTCTTTGCCTTGGCTTGCCTGCTTGGCGTGAGAATTCTCATCCGCAGCCGGGCGGGCGCCCTCGACGCGAGGCAGGTAAATCCGGAAGGTGGATCCTTGCCCGGGCCGACTTTCCAGGAAGATGAACCCGTCGCTCTGCTTGATGATCCCGTAAACCGTGGCCAGCCCCAAACCAGTCCCTTTGCCGTTTCCCTTGGTGGTGTAAAAAGGCTCGAAGGCCCGTTCCCGGGTCTCGGCATCCATTCCCTTGCCGGTATCGCTGACTTTGACCGCAACATAGTGCCCGGCCGGCACCTGGGTGGCTGCGTGATAGCGGCCCTGGTGCAGGAAGAGGTTGCTGGTCGAGATGCTGAAACAGCCTCCCTCGGGCATGGCGTCGCGGGCGTTGACCGCCAGGTTCATCAAAACTTGCTGAATCTGCCCGGCATCCACCCGCACGGGATCCAAATCGGCAGATGAGCGGATTTCCAGCTTGATATGCTCTCCGAGAAGCGATTTGAGCAGGCCTTTGGTGTCGGCCACGACGCGGTTCAAATCCAGGATGCGGAGATCGAGCACCTGGCGATGGCTGAAGGCCAGCAATTGACCGGTGAGGTTTTCAGCTTTCTGGGAGGCGTCCAGGATGGCGTCGACCTGATGGAGGAATCGGCCGTCTGTTTTGTCCCCGGCCTTCAGCAGCTGCCCGTATCCCGAGATGACGGTCAGGATGTTGTTGAAGTCGTGGGCCACGCCTCCTGCCAGGCGGCCGATGGCCTCCATTTTGCGGGAATCGCGCAGCTGCTGCTCCATGCGCTTGCTCTCGGTCAGATCCTGGATCACATGGACGAAGTGGTCGATGCTGCCGTCGGTCTGTCGGACGCAGGCAGTGGAAATGCGTCCGTGAATGGTGGCTTGGTCTGCGCCCAGGCAACGCATTTCACTGGAAAGGCTGTCGATTTCGCCGTCTGAAAACTGCCGATGGGTTTCCGCATGGCGCTGCAGGTCCTGCGGGTGTATGAGGTCGCTCCAGGTCAGCCGGGCGAACTCCTCCCGCCCATAACCGAGGATTTCGCAAAGGCGGTCGTTGACTTCCAGGAATTTTTTCTGAGGCGAAGTGACGGCGAATCCGAAAAGAGGCATTTCGAAGTAGCCTCTGAAGCGCCTTTCGCTGCGGCGCAGGGCTTGCTCGGCACGGCGCCGGTCCTCGACTTCCTTCTTCAGGACAAGGTTGCGCTTTTGAAGCGCCCGAAAACGGGTCCGAAAACCCAGCCACAGCAGAAGCAGCAAAAGGATGGCCGCCAAGCCATAGAATGTGCGGGTCTGGTAAAAGCGGGGGTGCAGCTCGAATCGGACGGCAGCGCCGACTGGGTTCCACACGCCGTCTTCATTGGCCGCCCGCACTTGAAAGGTGTACTCGCCCGGCGGGATGCGGGAATAGACTGCCAGCCGGCGGGAATCGGCCTGTGACCACTCTTGCTCCAGGGGAAGGAGCCGGCGTTGGAAAACCACCCGGCTGGGTTCGCGCAGGCTGAGGGCGGTGAAACGGATTTCGATCTCCTCGGCACCGGGAGCTAGGTTGACATGGGTGCCGGGGAAGGGGTGCATGGGATAAGTCCGGTCTCCGGAGGACAACGACTCAATCAAGACGGCGGGCGGCTGGGGATTGGGTTCGATGCGTCGGGGATCGATGACGGAGACGCCTTTTTGGGTGGTGAACCAGAGGCGGCCGTCGCGGGTCTTGCAGGCCGCCGGAACGGTTCCGCTGTAGGTATAGGCCTTGAGGCCGTCGGCCTTGTCGAAGCGGTCGAAGGGGAGATCCTTGCGCTGGCCGTCCATGCGGTCCATCAGGTCTTGCCTGGCGAGTCGGAAGATCCCTTTAGTTGAACTCATCCAAAAGCTGCCGTGCTCATCCTCCAGGATGTAGAAGACCACATCGCTGAAGAGCCCCTGGGCAGCGTCCAAGCTGTCAATGCGCCCCTGATGGATGCGGCTCAAGCCTCCGCCATTGGTGGCGACCCAAAGAACGCCCTGCGAATCTTCCAAGATGTCGTTGATCTGGTCGTTGCCGAGCCCCTGATGGTGGTCGATGACCTCGAAGCGCCCTTCGGAACGGCGCACCAGCCCGCCTCCGCCGGTGCCGAACCATAAGACGCCTTGACGGTCCTGCTGAATGGACCAGATCTGGTTGCTGGGCAGGCCGTCGAAGGTGGTGTAGACCTCGACATCCGAGCCTGCTAATCTTTTCAATCCGGTGCCATTGGTCCCGATCCAGATTGCGTTGCTGCGGTCCTGGTACATGGTCCAGATCTGGTCCCCGGCGAAGGCTTCGGGCAGAATGGGCACAAAACGCCCCTTTTCGAATCGGTAGATCCCATGGCCCGAGGTGCCGGCCCAGATGCGGCCTTGACGATCGGCCATCATGGTCCAGACAAAATTGGTCCCCAGGCCGTGCTCCATGCCGTAGCGGGTGATCCGGTCCCCCTGGATCCGGTTGATGCCGCCTCCGCCGCTGGCCACCCACAGGCTGGCGTCGCTGCCTTCCAAGACCGTCCAGGCCAGATCGTGCGACAGCCCCTCCAAAGTCGTAAA
>JANQFM010000255.1 GCA_028277865.1 Acidobacteriota bacterium | reverse complement strand
AGCAATCGCCAAAAGATCAAATGGACGGCCTGTCGGGCATCCGATCAGACGCCCGAGTAACCGGCTGGGCGGTAAAAGTGCGATTCAAATAAGCAAGCTCAGAACTCCGCAGCAGTCGGGAGCCATTCACCTTCCCTTCCCTTTAGATGATTCCCGGCCAAACAATCATCCCTTTTTATTCACCTTGAGGCGCTGCTCCCCCCATAAAGAGGCCAATAATCGGGAGCCTCCTGGCTGGATTGCTCCACCTTTCACTTTTATTCACCTCGCCTTGAGTGAACGTAAGGGGAAAAAGCCGATGGAAGAGCAGAAAAGCAGGCACAAAAAGGCGGTAAACGCACTTTTTTCTTGACAGTTGGGCCGAATAGGACTAATTTGGACTCCGCAAGACCAAACTGGCCCATTTAATGACCGTGCAGGAGTCTAAACCGGGGGTCTGACAAAAAATGGTGTTCCGAGGAAATTTTCCGGCCAAGCTCGATGCCCAGGGGAGAATCAAGATCCCCACCGCCCATCGCCGGGTCTTCGAGGAGCAGTTCGGGCCGGAGGTTTTCGTCACCAGCATCAGCGGTGAAAACGTTCTCATCTACCCTTTGAGCGAATGGGAAAAGCTGGAGGCCAAGATGCAGCAAGCGCCCAAGTTCGCCCGCGCCAAGCAGCTTTTTTTGCGCAACACGAGCTACTACGGCCAAGTCGGCGCATTGGACAGGCAAGGCCGGGTCGGCATCCAGCCCCACCTTCGCCAGGCGGCCGGAGTGGAGGGAGAGCTGGCTGTCATGGGATCGCTCAATAGCTTGGAAATCTGGAACGCCGACAAGATCCGCAGCCGCATGGAGGCTGAGCCTCTGGGTGAAGACGATCTGGCCGAATTGGCGGAGTTGGGAATTTAAAAGGCAAGCAATCAAGATCAAAACAAGGAAGAAGAGCATGATGGCCGCTGCCGCCCCCACACACATTCCCGTACTGCTTCAGGAAGTGATGCGCTTTCTGCAGGTGCGCCCTGGGGGAGTCTACGTGGACGGCACGATCGGGCTGGGCGGTCATGGAAAAGAGATTTTGGCGAGGCTGCAGGGCTCCGGACGGCTGATCGGGCTGGACCGGGACCAAGATGCCCTGGTTCAGGCACAAGAGAGGCTTAGCTGGAGCGCTGGCAACCTCCAGCTTTTTCACGAGGACTTCAGAAGCTTGCCCGCAATACTGAACCAAGTAGAGGTCCCCGCAGTGGACGGGCTTCTGTTGGACTTGGGGGTGTCCAGCCCCCAACTGGACACCCCCTCCCGTGGATTCAGCTTTCAGGCCCCCGGCCCGCTCGATATGCGCATGGACCGGCAACAGCCTGGCACGGCGGCTGATTTGGTCAACTCGCTTTCCGAGGATGAGTTGACCCGAATCTTCCGTCAATACGGCGAAGAACCGTCCGCGCGCCGCATCGCCTCGGCCATCCTGAGGAGGCGACGGACGCAAAGATTCACCCGAACCGATGAACTGGCCCAACTGGTCGAAGAGGTCAAGGGAGGCCGACGGGGCAAGAAGATTCATCCTGCAACACGGATCTTTCAGGCCTTGCGCATCGCTGTCAACCAGGAGTTGCAGGGTTTGGCTGAATTCCTGCATCAGGCCGTTCAGCGCCTCAAATCGGGCGGGCGGCTGGTCGTGATCTCCTTCCACAGCCTGGAAGATCGAATCGTCAAGCGGGCTCTGCAAAAAGAAGCGGGACGTTGCGTGTGCCGACGGCCGGCGCACCTGTGCGACTGTCCCCGCCTTATCCATATTCGAATTCTGACCCGGAAGCCAGTCACCGCTTCACCGTCAGAAACGGCAAAGAACCCGAGAGCGCGGAGTGCGAAACTCCGGGCAGCCGAGAGGCTGAACGGCCCGCAGCCCGCCGATCAGCAAAAAACGAGAACCCAATACAACAGGGCAAATGGTTTGTCCTCTGCTGATTCGGGCCAGCGGGCGGGAATGTTCGAAGCTGCTAAGGACACGCAGCCGCCCTCCGGGGCTTTGCTGAAAACCTCATGGGTCGCCGCCTCAGCGCGGAAATGAAAATGGCAGGAGTTTTTGAAAAATGGTGGATTTTTGCCGGCAGAACTTGAACAACCGCCCCGTCGAAACCAGCAGCGGCGCTCCTTTGAAGGCTGTCTTTTCGCGGGCTCGGTGGATTGTCCTGGTCATCGTCGTAGCCTTGGCCTATGGATGGATTCAGGGCGAATCCCTGCAGGTCAGCTACCAGGCCGCCCAGTTGCGCAAGGAGAATCAGAAAATGCGGGCACTGGTCTCGGCCCTCAAGGTGGAGCACTCGGCGCTGACCGCGCCCGATCTGATTGACCGGCAGGCACGTCGGCAAGGGTTCGTGCGATTGGATGAGGGAGTGGAAGTCGTCGAGGGGCTGGTGCCCTTGGGGCGTCCCGGACATCTGTTGATGGCCGAAAACCGCGCAACGCACTAAGGAGTTAATCACCGATCGAAAGGGTTGATATGCAAAGGCCGGCTACTTCGGATGGCGACCGCAGAACGCTTCTGCGCCGCGTGATCTGTCTGGGCGCGGCCATGCTGTTCTGGGTTGGTGTCTTGGGTGCACGCCTTTACGAGATTCAGGTTGCGTTGACGGACGACTACCGGGCACAGGCCGCCCAGCAGCAAAAGGGATTTATCGAAATCGCCCCTCGTCGCGGCGAGATCCTGGACAGCGGCCTCAGCCCTCTGGCAGTCAGCGTGCCTGTCGACAGCCTGTTCGCCCATCCCGATCAAGTTGAGGACGCTGCCCGTTCCGCTCAGGCGCTGGCGCCGCTGCTCCAGCTGCCTGCCGAGCAGTTGGAGGCCCGCCTCGCTTCCGGCAAATCGTTTGTTTACCTGGCGCGCCGCATCCCTCCCCAGACAGCCGAAGAAGTCCTCAAGTTGGGCCTGGAAGGGATCTATTCTCATCCGGAGACACGCCGTTTTTACCCCAACCGTGAACTGGCCTCTCACATTTTGGGATTCGTGGGGACGGACGGTGCGGGGCTCAGCGGCCTGGAATATTACTACCAGGACGAACTCAAGGGGCAGAAAGCCCGTGTAGGCATCCGTGTGGACGCACGGCGCCGCAGCTATTTTCAAGAGCAGGTGACCGAACGCACGCGGGGAAATACTCTGGTCCTCAACGTCGACAAGGGGCTGCAGTTCATCGCCCAGCAGGTGCTGCGCGAAACGATCCAGTCCCACACGGCCCGCAGCGGGACGGCGGTGCTGATGGATCCCAAAACCGGTGCTGTCCTGGCCATGGCCTCCTATCCGGAATTCGATCCCAACCGCTACCAGGACTATGACCCGGAGCGCTACCGCAATCGGGCCATCCGGATAATCTACGAACCGGGCTCCACTTTTAAGATCTTCAGTCTTGCAGCTGTGCTCAACCAGCAGCTGGTTTCCCTGGACGAAGACATCAATTGCAAAGTGGGCAGCGTTCGGCTGGCCAGCAAGGTCTATAAGGAAGCGGGCTACCACGATTACGGGATCCTCAAGTTCAACCAGGTGGTGGCCAAATCGAGCAACGTCGGAACCATCAGGCTGGTGCTGCGTCTGGGCGAAGAGGGCTTGAGCAACTACATGCGCCGACTGGGCTTTGGCGAGAAGACGGGCATTGACCTGCCGGGCGAGGAAGCAGGGCTTTTGCGCCCCACCAATCAATGGTCACGCCTTTCAATCGGCGCTCTTTCCATCGGGCAGGAGATCGGCGTCACCGCCTTGCAGATCGTCGCCGCCGTCTCGGCGGTGGCCAATGGCGGCTACCGGGTCCGGCCCCAGATGGTCCGGCAGATCCTCGACCCGCGAGGCGAAACGCTCTGGCAGACCCAGCCTCAGCACAGGCGCGTCCTGAGTTCACGCACTGCCCAATTGATGAGGGAGGCCTTGACCGAGGTGGTGGAATCCGGAACAGGCCATTCAGCGGCCTTGAACGGCTATTCTTCGGCCGGAAAGACCGGGACCGCCCAGATGATTGTCGATGGCGTTTACTCCAAGACCCTGCACGTGCCTTCTTATGTCGGTTTTGCCCCGGTCGATGATCCCGCCTTGGCGGCTGTGGTGGTCATACACGAACCCCGAGGCGAGTACTACGCCGCCAAGGTGGCGGCCCCTGCTTTCCGTCAGATCATGGAACGCGCCTTGATGCACCTGGAAGTTCCGCGCGATCTGCCCCTTCGCCCCCGCAAAAAGCGGCAGGCCTCGGCCCTGGCCACTTCGGCGGAACTTCACAACCCTCCCGGTATCTCAGAAAGCGGGCAAAGGCAGCAGGCCGAAGAGGACGTGGAGGGAGTTCGGGGAGAGGGTTCCGGCCAGGATGGCCGTCATGTGGTGGTTTTGGAGCGCTCCTCCGATCAGCAGGTCCCCGATTTCAGCGGCATGAGCCTGCGGCAGGTCCTCGACTGGTCCAACCGAATGGGGATTCATCTGCAAGCGGAAGGCAGCGGGATGGCTGTCCGCCAGAAGCCTGTCCCCGGAAGCGGCGTTTATGACGGCATGGCACTGAAGGTTCACTTTTCCAGGCAGGCACAGGGAAGAAAAAGCGATGTCAAGAGAAGTTCGGCTCCAGCAGTTGCTGAGCCAGGCGGAGGTCGTCATTGAGGCAGAGGGCGACCTGGAGGACTCCCGGATTCGAAGCCTGGAGTACGATTCTCGCAGGGTCGCACCCGGTGCACTTTTTTTTGCAGTTCCAGGAAAGCAAACCGGCGGGCACCTCCACCTGGATCAGGCCTTGCGCCGAGGCGCTGCTGCGATCATCTCCGATCGCCGCCCTCCGCAAGGCTTTCCGATTCCCTGGCTACGTGTCTCCAATGTCCGCAAGGCGATGGCCTTGCTCTCGGACAGCTTCTACGGGCAAGTCTCCAAACGGATCCCGCTGGTCGGAATCACCGGAACCAATGGCAAGACCACCACAACTCATCTGATCCACTCTGTCCTCAACCATCAGTCCCCGGCACTGTTGACGGGGACAGTTCACACACTGATTGGAGACCGGCCCCAGCCGTCGCGTTTGACCACACCTGAAGCGGTGGAGCTGCATCGGACCCTGGCCGAAGCGGAAGATGCAGGCTGCCGCTGGGGCGCAATAGAGGTGTCCTCACACGGCCTGCACCTGCTGAGGGTCTTTTCCTGCCGTTTCCCGGTAGGGGTCTTCACCAATTTGACCCAGGATCACCTCGACTTTCACTCGAATTTCGAAGAGTACTTCCATGCCAAGAAGCTGCTTTTCGACTTGGATTACAACCCTGCAATGCGCTGGGCTGTCGTTTGCGGCGACGACCGCTTTGCCTCTCGCATCCTCCCACAAGGCCCACGTCGGGTGATCCGGTTCGGCTTTGCCGACAGCAATGACGTGTTTCCGGTCAGCTACGACACTTCGGTGGCCGGATCCCGAATCGACCTCAGCTTTCGAGGGAGACGGCTCAGGCTGAGGAGCAGATTGGCCGGCGAGCACAACATCCTCAATCTCATGGCGGCTGCGGCTGCGGCCAGTGCCCTTGGACTGGATGACGATGCTGTCCGCGACGGCATCGAAGCCCTGCAGAGCGTACCGGGCCGATTCGAACGGGTGGAGGCCGATCATCCCGCCACAATATTCTTGGACTATGCCCACACGCCGGACGCATTGGAGAACGTCCTCAAATTGTGCCGCCAGCTGGCGCCGCGCCGTCTCATCAGCCTTTTCGGCTGCGGAGGCGACCGCGACCGCGCCAAGCGAGCCCAAATGGGCGCCCTTTCCGCCCGCCTGGCCGATATCAGCATCATCACTTCGGACAATCCCCGCAGCGAACCCCCCGAGCGGATCGTCGAGGAAATCCGAAAGGGGGTCCCCAACGGCTGCGGAAACGTCGAAACCGTGGTCGACCGCCGCCAAGCCATCGCCCGTGCCCTGGAAATCGCCGGCCCCAAGGACATCCTCCTGCTGGCAGGCAAGGGCCACGAGACAACACAGGAAATCCAGGGGATAAAGCACCCCTTCGACGAACGGGAAATCATCGGCCGGGCGATCAGCGGAGGGAGTCGGGAGTCAGGAGTCAGGAGTCAGGAAGAAAGGGACAGCAAATGAAAGCGACCCTCCGCGTCTCTGCGCCTCCGCGTGACCAAGGTCCAAAGTCCAAGGTCCAAAGTCCAAGGTCTGCGGCATGTACCAACTTGCTGACATCTGACAACTGACAACTGACAACTGACAACAATCCCATGATTCGAATCAGCGTCATCGAAGCGGCCCAAGCGATGCGGGCTCAGTTGTGCGCGGTCGAAAACAGTCGCTTGACGCCGCTTTCCGGATTGCCGGAAATCTCGATCGACAGCCGTACCCTCCAG
>JANQFM010000218.1 GCA_028277865.1 Acidobacteriota bacterium | reverse complement strand
GTCAGCCTTTGTGCTGTAGTCCTCCCTCCACTTGGTGGAGCACCATTCCCAGACGTTGCCGGCCATGTCGTGGCAGCCGTAGGGCGAAGCGCTACCCGGGTAGCTGCCCACCTCGGTTGAGGTGCCCACCTTTTTAGCGAAGTTGCAGTGCTTTTCGGTAGGAACGTCGTTTCCCCAGGGCCAGCGCCTCCCGTCCGTTCCCCGGGCCGCCTTCTCCCACTCCGTTTCACTGGGCAGTCGCAGCCCTGCCCAGCGGCAATAAGCCACAGCGTCGTGCCAGCTCACTCCCACCACCGGCTGGTTGGGCTGATTGGAGCGTTGCTCGTCCCAATTGTAAGGTTTTCGATGGTCGGTTGCCTTGATGAACTTCCCGTATTGGGCATTGGTGACGGGATGCCTGGCGATGAAGTACTCCTCCAATTGCTCCTCGTGCTGGGGACGCTCGTTCTCAGGTCCATCGCCGCTGCCCATGATAAACGGTCCCGCCGGGATGCGGATCAGCTCGGTGCCATCGGTTGGGTTGATCTTCGAGTCCCCGGCTGCCGCTTGTTGCGGTGCTGCTTCACCCTCTTCGACTGCCCCCAGTTGGACCAGGGCTTGCCAGGCTGCAGCGGCCACTTTGAGATCAGGCGATTGTGCAGCCAGCCGAAGCGCTTCTATTGCTTCGGACCCTCCCAACTCGCGCAGCAGCAGGACGCAGTTGTGGCGTGCCTCTTGGGTCAGCTTTTGGTTCAGCAATGCCTCGCCAAATGGCGCAACCTCGGGGGACAGGGCTCCGCGTACGCAGGCCAAAGCCTGCTCCAGCCGGCCGGGAAAGCGCTTGGAGCGCAGCAGCGCGGTGAAGAAGGCTATCTGGAAGCGGGGATCGTCCAGTCCCAGCGCCAAGAGCGTCGGTTCGCGCCACCAGTCGTGTCCGAAGTTTTCGATCAGCCGGCTTTGCAGGCCTTGCTTGACGATCTCTTCGGCGGCCAAGAACTCCTGGAAGCTGAGGTGGTGAAAGCCGTAGCGCTCCACGTCGAAGCCCACGAAAAGGCCGCTGCGGTCTCGGACGCTGGTCAGGATGCGGTCTAGCTGCTCTTCGGCCTGCTGCGTCTCCCGCTTGACCCGCTGCAGGTGCGGCCTTAGCACGCCTTTGACTTCCTCTACGCCAGCAGAGGTCCGGCCCTCTTTTGAATGCAGCCACAAGGCCAGGGGGCGCAGCACCTGACGTGCCTCGGCGGCTGTGAGGTAGACTTCGATCCCCTTGGCCTCGTCCCACTTTTGCAGCAGCACCTGGATGCACTCTTCGTAAAGCTCGCTGCGCCGCCGGGGCATGGTCCCCCGCATGCGGTGGACCAGGCAGATGATGTGCAGCATGAGCGGGTTACGGGCCAGCTTCATCAGATTGGCGGCCCGTTCCAGGTGGTCGAGCAGGTTGTCGCCCAGCTTGCGGGCCTCCCCGCGCCATTGAGGCGTGTCGGATCGCTGGCGGGTCTCCACCTGCAGGTACCAGTTGCGCACGAATCGCCGCACGTCCTCCCGGCTGAAGTCGCGGACGTGGACCTCCAGGAAATGCCCCGGCAGGCGGGCCTCTCCCTTGTATCCGGCAAAGCGCGACGTGACGGCGATCAGGTTGCCGTGCGCTCGCCGCTCGTCCTCGATCCACTCGCCCGCTTGCTTGCGCTTCGCCTGCGATGCCACCTCGTCCAATCCGTCCAGCAGCACCAGGCAGCGGCCCGATTCCAGGGTCCGCTCGAAGAACTCGGCCGGCAGCTTCAGGCTGGGCCTAGCGTAAAAGGAATGCAGCGCTTCGGCGAGGGACTGCCCGAAATCCTCCACCCTCCGCAAGGGCAGGAAAAGGGGGATCGTGTCAGCCGCCACGCCGGTTCGGGTTGCCGGTTGGCTGAGGGCCGTTTGCAGGGCCAGGAACTGCAATAGGGTGGTCTTTCCCGAGCCGGGGTCTCCCAGGATGACCAGGCCCGGATAGCCTTTGCGCCGGCACAAGCGCAGCAGTTGGGAGACACTCAGGTTTCGCTCGACGCCGAGGCGCGATTCTTCCTCGCTGCCGTGGTCGGGCAGATGAGCCGCTGCCGCCCGCAGCGAGACGTAAAGCGATTCCAGCTCCAGCGGGATCCGAAGCTCGCGCCCGAATCCCCGCAAGGGCAGATAGCGGTGCTGCTCGGCCACATAGTGCAGGAAGCGCCGGCGGATCGCTTTGTAACTGAGCTTTGCTGCGCGGGCCGTGGGCTTTGGCGCTGCTTGCAAACCCAAATTTAAGCAAACGATGCCGCCTTCCTCGATGCTCGAGTCTGCCACCCATTTTCCCTTGCCTGCCAAACCGACGGTCTGGGCCGAGTACTGGCGCATGTAGACGGTCGCGTCATTGCCGTTTTCGATTCGGATGACCTGGTACTGGTTGGGGTGGTCGGGAAGCGTCTCGGCATCCAATCCGGCACTGCCGGTGGAAAGGACGGTGATGGGAGCCTTCGAGCCAGGGCTCTTGATCTGGACAGGATCGGCGATGTGCCTGTGACCGTGCAGCAGCAGGTAAAAACGTCCTTTCTCAAATGATGGTCGGATGTCGTCGGCATCGCGCAGGTTTTCATTGTCGTGATCACTCTTGCGGCTGAAGTTGTGATGCAGGGCGGCGATGCGAAGGCAGCGGCCCTCTGGGTCGATCTCATCACAGATGCGGGTAGCCTGATGGACCTGCTCCAGCCCGATCCATCCATGGTGGACTTCTTCCGTTTCCTGAATGCAGGAGTTGAATCCGGCCACCAGAACCTGTTGCGGAGCAAGATGGTGGATCTGAAAGAGGCGCTCTTCGTCAAAGACGTGAATGTCGCTGAAAAAATGGTTGAAAAAGCTCTGATAGTTGGCAAACTTGTCGAAATACGGTTCCTCGAAAAGCCGACCGGAGCCTTCGGCCATCAACCGTGCACCCTGGCACAGCTTCCAGTTGATGTCATGGTTTCCGGGAATGACGACGAAGCGATCACGGGCAAGTTCAAGTTTGGCAGCCAGCTTTTCCATGAAATCCGCGGCTGTTTGATACTCCTCCGGCAGGCTCCATTCGGCCACGTCGCCTGTCACAATGACCGTGTCGGGCCGCAGCCCGTGCTTTTCCGCCAAGAAGTCGAGGTCTTCGGAGAGCTTGGCAAAAAGCGTCTGGTAGGAGACCTTGCCTTTGGGGTAGCGGTGGTTGCGTCCGAACTGAAGGTCGGATAGGTGCAGGATGGTGATGTCGCTTGCCATGACTCTCAGGCTCTTCGAATTGCCCTGCACCAAGCTTCGGCGGGACGCCTACCACAGGGTGCAGGGCTTTTTGATTTTCGGCCTTGCGGCCTGGAGCAGGCCTGTAACTCTCAATTTGAACTCCGGCAGGTAGTCCGTAGACGCCCTGCATCCCGGTTCAAGCGGGCGAGTTATTGGGCGCAGCGAAATCCCCTGTTCCTGTTCCTGTTGTGCGGGTTGTTCCTGTTGCGGCGGGCGCAACGGACGCTGACGGAACAGGTCCGTCGGGCTGCACGGTGGCCTGCCCCCGATGGCGCCTGATCCAGGCGCCGATGAGGCGGCCGATTTCGGCCGCCAACCTGGCGGCGTGCTCGTACTGTCCCAAGCTGACCAGCTGCATCTCGCGGGCCATGCGCAAGCGCCTTTTCAAGTCGAAAGCTGCACGTCGGCTTCAATCAACGCGACGCCTGAATTCATCTTGGCGGCAGCCTGGATCAGCTCCTGAAAGGAGAAGGCCGCGTCCTCGATGCGCCTGGCCATCCTGAAGCGCTGCGACTTGGGGAACTTCTCGGTGCAGCGCACCAACCAGATCAGCAGTTCGTCGGTCTTGATGAAGAGGGGCGATTCCTGCACGTTTTGGGACTCCTTTTCCGCCTGCCCACAAACTCCCGCAAAACCGACTTGCGCAGCCCCCTGGTGTCCCCGTGGGCTGCATGAGCCACCCAGGCTCGAACCGAGGCCGTTACCTGCGAAGCGCTGAGCTGCCCCTGAGAATAAAGTCGAGACATCTTGCGCATCCGATGCCTGGCCAGACGGGCGTTGCGCGGCAAAAGGCGACGATGGTCAGGATAAACGCGAAAGCCTAGAAACTCAATGCCGTTTTGCACCGGAAAGAGTTGAAAGCTCTTGGGATTGGGCTTCAGGCGCAGTCGGGCCATTGAACCGATGACCTTGCTGCGCCATTCCCAGAGGTCTCCCTTGCTTTGCCCAAAAAGGAGGAAATCATCAGCGTAGCGGAGGTATCCGGCCACCCGGAGCATCCGCTTCACGAACTGATCCAGTTCGTTCAGGTAGAGGTTGGCCCAGAACTGGCTGGTCAGGTTGCCGATGGGCAATCCTCTGGGGCGCAGCAAGGAAAACAGGTCATCTCCTTGAAAGAAGAACCGGGGCGCTTCGTCATCGAGGATGCCCGCGCCAGACTGAAGAATCTTATTGGCCAGGGCCAGCACACGCGGGTCGCGGATGGTGCGGCTGAGGATCTTCATGAAGACCTGATGGTCGATGCTGGGAAAGAACTTGGCTGCGTCGCAACTAAGAACGAAGGGATAGCGGCGGGCAAACCAGGTGCAGCGATCCAGCGCCTTGTGGGTGCCTTTGCCCTGTCGGCAGGCATAGCTGTCGTGAATGAAGCGGCGTTCGTAAATGGGCTCCAGCACCCGGCAAAGAGCATGATGGACCACCCGGTCGCGGAAAGGGGCTGCGCTGATCTTTCGGCGCTTGGCTTCGTAGACGTAGAAGTTAGTGTACCCGCCGGGCTGGTAGGCGCAGCTCTCCAGTTCATCGAGCAACTGCAGCAGGTTGTCCTCCAGATCGGCCTCGAAACGGATGACCTGGGCCTTCTTCGACTTTCCCCGACGGGCCTTGCGCCAGGCCAGGTAGAGGTTTCCGAAGCTGCACAGATCGGGCCAGAGGTTTTTGAAGGTCCTCATTTCAAAAATTTCGCCCGAGGTCGCCGTTCGGCGAC
>JANQFM010000146.1 GCA_028277865.1 Acidobacteriota bacterium | reverse complement strand
GCCTTTCGGGCTGTTAGCCCAGTCCTTCAGGGCTGGGGACTGAGTGCGCAAGGCAGATGCGAGCCCGTTTCAACGGGCTTTTCTCTGGGCTTCAGCCTCGGCTCCGGCACACTCGGCGGGAGTTGGGCAGAAACGGCCAAGGGGCTAAAGGCGGCTGCTGGAAGCCCGTTCGATCAAACGGGCTCTTCCATCTTGGCTGGGGCCGATTACCAGCCCTGAAAAGGACTGGCCTAGCAACCCTCCAGGCATGAATGCCTTCCGGGAAAGCCCGCTGAAGCAGGCTGCAGAACCTTGATAGAAGCTTTTGTCAACGCCACTGGGGACGGACCCGGTGGTGGCCGGACGGGTTAGCCGAAAGCGTACGTTTCAGGAATCAATTCGTAGCCGATAACCCCTGTTTGCACTCTTTGGACTTTGCGTGAAACTCCCGGATCCTGATTGGAGGGCTACCATTGCAGAATCCGTTGCCGGACGAGAAGCCAATGCATGGCCCCTCTCATTTTGCTAAAGAGAGAGTATGCCGAATCCACGAATGATCTGGCGAGGCGAGTATCCGATCCGAACCGATGAGGTGAACCGGCATGGATTCCTGACGCTGCCGTCGCTGGCTTCCTACCTGCAAGATGCTGCCGCCCATCATGCATGCGAGATGGGGTTTTCGGTAGCCGATCTGCAAGAGCAAGGCCTGACCTGGGTGTTGTCACGGCTGCATCTGCGCATCGAGTCCCAGGCATCCTGGGGGAATCGCCTGCAGGTGGAGACCTGGCCCGCCGGCCTTCAAGGCATCATCGTTTTGCGGGACTTCCGCGTCGCCGATTCCGCCAACCAGACCATCGCTGCAGGTGCCAGCCAGTGGCTGATCATGCGTTTGGACTCGCGCCGGCCGGCCCGCCCTTCCGCTTCTCTCCGTCGCCTGGTCCGGCAAAGGCAGGCTCCGGTCCTGGAGAGCGGAGGAAGCCTCGAGGCGGACTTCGAACCCCAAGGCAGCAGGCGGCATACTGTGCAGCCCTGCGATCTCGACTTCAACCAGCATGTCAACCATATCCGCTACCTGGAATGGATGCTGGAGAGTCCCGAACTCACCGGCACCCGAGAAGCGGAGATTGACTTCCGGGGCGAAGCCCTTCTGGGAGACATAGTCGTCTCCCGCTGGGCAGTCGAAGCCGACACACGCCACCATGTCCTTGTGCGTGAGTCTGACAGCCGCCTGCTGGCGCTGGCCAAGAGTCAGGGCTCTTAACCCGGATTTCTCGTGCATTGCCTACTTGCGGCTCCGCAGCGGGCAAACCGTGAGAAATCCGGGTTAGGAGCAATGCTGTTCACTTAAGGAGTACAGGGCGCTGGAAGAAATTTCAGACTCAATCGGCCTCTACCCCAAACCACAATCCCAACGCAATGGCGATAAGGGCCAGGTTGGAACAGGCTCGCGAGAGCCCCTCCGCGCTGACCGGTATCGGAATCTCTGTGAGAACCGCAACCACGGCCAGGAGAAAGCTGAGTGCCGAGAGTCCGATCAATCCAATTGCAATGCTTCGCATACCTCCCTCCTTCCTGTATCGCATGAATTATGCCGCAAATTGTGATCAGGGAATAGGGACGTGTCCCGTAAAAGCAGTCAGGCCCACGAGATCCTCTATAATCCCGCCATGCGATACCGAATCTTGCTTGCGATCGTCGTCGCCCTCTTCCTGACAACCGGGCTGTCGGCTCAGTCCGAACCCCCTTTCCGCAGCCTGAACGCCATCAACTGGATGGATTTCAAGCAGTGGGTCCCTGCCCGGATCGACACGGTGCTGTTGCCGGTGGGAACGCTGGAGGCCCACGGAGTCGTCAATAACGGTGCCGACAACACCGTCCCTGAGGCATTGGCGCGCGATTTGGCTCAGCGCGTCAACGCCATGCGGGCGCCGGTCATCCCTTACGGCGTCACCACCTCGCTTTCCGCCTTTCCGGGAACCTTCCGCATCTCGCCGACGGTCTTCAAGGCCTACTGCCGCGAAGTGATGGCCGGCTTGGCCGGCAGCGGATTCAAGAACATCATCGTCATCAACGGCCACGGACCCAATTTCCAGCCTTTGCAGGAAGCGGCTGCCGAGATCTCCGAGCAGACCGGCGCCCGCACCCTGGTCTTCAACTGGTGGTCCTACACTGCCGACGTGACCAAGGAGGTCTACGGCAGCGACGGAGGGCACTCGGGCGTCAATGAAAACGCCGCCGTGCTGGCCACCACGCCTCAATACGTGCGTCGGCAACTTTACGATGCCGAGCAGGCCTGGTGGAGGGCTGAGGGAGTGGCGGCCTACCCCTATCCCAGTTCGATCATCCTCTACAAGGAAGGTGAGGGCTACCCGGACTTCGACGAGCAAAAAGCCAAGCTTTTTTACGGCAAGGTGGTGGAGAAGGTGGAGAAGCTGATTCTGACGACCATCGAGAAGTGGGATTTGGCGGGGTTGTGAGGTGGAGGGGAACCCGTGAAAGGACGGATAACCTTGCCCAATTGACACAAACGGATTGGCTATCGTGACTCCTGGTCGCGAAGACGCCAAGTGCATTCGCGGGTCTGTGCTACCATGCGACAGAGGTCGCCGCACAGCATATGATGCCGTAATTCCGGAGGAAAATGTCATGCAGGCATACCGAGCCGCAGCAACCGTCGAGCGCGACCGCGCTCTCCATATCACTGACGTGCCCTTTCAGCCAGGGTCAGTCGTTGAGGTCATTGTCCTGGATCCCGAGTTCGGGCTGGCAGGGGCCAAGCGTGAAGAGTCACCGGTGGTGCCACCGGAGGCGGAATCAGTGCCGCACCAGGATGGCAAGAAGGTGGAGCGGATCCTGAGCCTGTCGGGTAGCTGGGCCGACATGCCTGAGGAGGAGTACGACTTGCTCTGCGAAGAGTTCGCGGAGCGTCGACGGCGGGCGGGGGCAGAAAGGCGGCGGCGTGAAGTCGGCATTGATTGATACGAATATCGTATCCATGTTCCTGCGCGGCCATCAGAATGTGAAGACCCGGATGACTGCATATTTCGAAAAGCACGATGCCCTCTATCTGAGTATCATCACGTTGTACGAAATCTTGAGCGGTCTCGAGCATCGAGACGCACACAAGCAGATGGGGCGATTCCGGGATTTCAGCAGAGATTGCGTGGTTTGTCCGCTGACGGAAGATTCTGTGCGGATTTCGGCTCGGTTCTATGCAAAGCTTCGCCAAGAGGGAAAGACGCTCGATGATCTCGATCTCCTGATCGCAGGCACTGCCTTGGCGAATGACCTTGTTATCGTAACGCACAATCGGAGGCACTTCGACCGGATCAAGGGTTTGGAGGTCGAAGATTGGAGTGAGGCGGTAGCGAACGGGTAGCGACCCGACTCCCCTAACTATAAGTAGCGAGCCACCTCATACCTCCAAAGAGTTTCTGATCTGGAGATTCGATTGGCCCTGGAGGGGCGTTGGATATTAGCCGGTGGTCAGCCGCCTCGGGCGGCGCAGCCACCGGAGAGCGCCCCAAGATTTCTCTGGCGCCCTGGAAGGGTGCTGGGAACAGCGCCGCGGTGGCCCGATGCTATCGGGCTAGTCCAGCGCCCCTGCCGGGGCGCGGAATGAGGGTGCGGCAGTTCCGGTGGCTTCGCCGC
>JANQFM010000145.1 GCA_028277865.1 Acidobacteriota bacterium | reverse complement strand
AAGTGAGTGCTGTTGGAGACAACAAGGGGTGTCGGTGGCACGTGGAGTCTTCCTTCGGCAATCCTAGTCTTGGCTACTATGCTGCCTTGTATCTCAGTGAGCCATGATCTCCAAGGCTCTGTGGGCTCTGTGCCTCTGTGGCTTCCCTTCTCTGGTCTGAGGCGCTGCCTCGCCACCCCTAGCCCGACGGGTTGGTTGAGCCATCTGTCCGAATCCTTTCCAGAATCTCCTGGATCGCAGGAGAGAACAGTCGGCTCGAAAGCTGATGGTCCGAACGCAGAGAGAGCATCTGCCGAAAGCAAGCCTCTGCCTTTTTCAGCCACTGATCGCGCTCGGCG
Organism: Acidobacteriota bacterium; assembly: GCA_028277865.1. Lineage (GTDB taxonomy): Bacteria > Acidobacteriota > UBA6911 > RPQK01 > DATIPO01 > JANQFM01. The sequence continues at coordinate 8,094 of JANQFM010000145.1, read as the reverse complement.
CCTTGCGGGCTGCTCAGGTGGACGGCGCTGTATGCAGCGCCCAAATAGGCCTGAAGATGAACCTCCATCTCGCCCGCCGCCGCTGCAGGAATCGCTTGCAGCACTTCGATGGCCCTGTGGGGGTCTCCGCCGACAAGCGCTGACAGGCCTTCTTGAAGCTCTGCAAGGATGGCCTTTGCGCTAGGCGGTTCAGCCTGGGCGATTTGGTGCCTCAAACGGCGCATCTCGGCAGCCAGAGAATCGCGGGCAGCAAAATCAGGGTGGACTTTTCGGGCCTCGTCAAACTTGGAAAGCGCCAGCTTCAGGTCGCCGGCCTTTTGAGCTGCCTCTCCTTCCGACTTCAGATTGCCGTATTGGCTTTCTTCTGCTTCGATCCTGGCCCGGGCTTGCTGGACGTTCGGGTTGTCAGGGTAAATCTTCTCTGCCTCGTCCAACTTGGATGCCGCCTGGCTGTGCTCCTTGGCATCGATCAAGCTGACGGCCTCATCAGCCAGCCCTTGCCCCAAGCTGATTCTGTCCAGCAAACGGTCGTATTCGGCTTTCGGCCCATGAGTTGTGAAAAAGTCCCCGTCGAGCTGGTTCAGGTGACCATAGGCCTGGGCGGACAAATCCAATTGGTTGCGGTTCTGGCCGTACTCTGCCGCGGCCCGCCACAGGCTGTCCAGGATTTTGCTCCATTCGCTGCCCACCGTCCCTTTGGCGCGTTCCAAGTCTTTGCCCTTCTGATTCTCGATGTCCAGAGACCTGGCCTGTCGGCAAAGCTGGATGACTTTCTCAAGCGCGGCCGTTTGAGAGGTAGGGGCATCGACATGGGGGAGGATGGCTGCGGGATACAGTTCGCCGTAGCCTTGAGGAAGACCGGATCGGGCCCGTTCGATCTGCTCGCCGATTCGGATGTACCAGCGCTTGCCGGCCTGACGCATCTTCTTGAGGATGCGGCTCTTTTCTTTGCTGGAGCCGCTTTTTTTCAGAGCCGCCGTGTAGTAGGCAACGGCTTCTTTGTATGCGCCGTCGCGGGCAAAGTCGTCCGCCTGTTCCTGAAGGTCCTTCAGCGTCAGGCTTTGAGGTTGGCCTGCGGCGCAAAGCCCTGAGAGCAAGAAACAGGCCAAGAAGGCTGCAGTCCAAGTGCCGAGGCGTCTCATATTGTTTTCCTCCACTGCCCCTGTCTGCTGGGCGGAGCCTTCCCTATGGACCGTTCTCCAATTGAATCCTGAGAAGCTCCTTTTTGACCTCGTCCTCAAGTTCGAACCCCGGCAATGCCTCGGAGTGCTCGTAGGGAGCATCGAGGCTGATGACGGCCACAAACTCCACATCCTCATAATCCGAGTGGCTCAAGCGAACCTTGTACTCTCCAGGCGGTAACGCAATCCGGCATGGAGTATAGGTTTCCCGGCCGGGGTCGAGCATCTCGGCATTGTCGCCGGTCGACACGACCGACACCACCCGCGCCCAGGGGGCCGGCCGGATAATCAAAGCCCCTTTGGGCGCATCAATGGCAGGGGCGCCTCCTGGGAGCCAGACCCATGCGGCTGCAACCGCCAGCAGCAGTACCAAAAGAGAGGCTGCGGTCAAAGGCAGCCACTGCCTGGGTATCCTCAAGCCATACGGCGTAGCTGCTGTCTTTGGGGTTGCTTCTTGAATTCGAACCGTCTTCTCGGGCAAGGTCCGGCTTTGCGGATCAGTGGCTTTTGTTGCTGCGGAGAGCCGGGAAGCGATTCTCTGCCGGATTTCCAAGGCCTGACGGTTGGAGGGATCGAGGGTCAGAACGAACTCGGTGTTGCGCGAGGCCTCTTCCAGCCGGCCTTCTTTGAGTTCCTGATTGGCAGTTTCGAGCAACTCAGCCAGATTGGCCTCTGCCGAAGCAGGAACCGGAGTCCTTTCCAGATTCGCTTCCAATTGGCCCAGGAGAGCCTTGAATTCCTGGTTTTCGGGATCCAGCTTCAGGCCCTGCTGCACCAGTTCCCGACCGGCGGTTCGGTCCCCGGACTTTATTTTGCTGCGGGCCTGCTGCAGCAGCTTGTCCAGATTGCGACGGCGCTCGGCCTCTTCCAGGCGCTGGCGCAAGGCCGCCATCTCGGTGTTGTCCGGACCCAAGGCGGGCACTGTATCGAGAATGCCGAGGGCTTGCTGGTACTTTCCTTCATTTTCAAGCCTGCGTGCCTCCTCCATCGACTGTGCCGCCTGCCGGCGCTGTTGGGCCAGACCCTTTTCGAGGCGAGCCTGAAGCGAGACCAGCTGCGGATGCTCCGGGTCGGATTCAAGCCCGATTCGGACCATCTCCAGACCGGCTTCATAGTCGTGGTTCTGCTCGCACTCGGCAGCTTTGTCGAGCAGATCCTGAAAGCGTGCCTGATAAGCGGTGCGGGCCTCTTCATGCAAACTTTTCACGCCTGGGTGTTCGGGCGCCAGCTCCAGCAAGGCGGTGGCCATGCGCAAGCATTTCAGGTCGTCCCCGTCGGCGAGGGTTTGACGGGCCAAGACGAGGCCTGACTCGACACGTTGGCCGCGCTCCTCCTGCAGGCGAGCCTCCTCCCGGCATTTCCGGCGGAGATCCAGGGCGTTTGGATGGGCCGGGTGGATCTCAAGCATTTTTTCGGTGTTGCGAAGGCATTCTGCTGCCTTTGCGGCCTTCCATTGCTGCTGGGCCTGCTTCTCCAATCGGGCCAGGATGGCGACCTGCTGACGCCTTTCAGCCTCCAGATCCAGAGAGTCTTTCAGCTGAGCAAAGGTTCGGAGCAAGATCCCATAATCGTCCGCATGCTGGGATGGAAGATCGACCCGAAAAAGAGAGGGGTCATAAAAGTCTGCGATCACGGGAAGGCGCGCTGCTGCATCGAGCCTCTCCTCGAACTCGGCGATCAAGTGCTCCAGCTTGCCGACCAGGCTTGTGGTTTCCGAAGGGAGGCGGGCTTTGAACTCGGCACATGCATCCGCCATCTGGTCGCCGTCCGCAAAGCGTTCATCAGGGTCTTTGGCCAGCGCCTTTTCAGTGATCGCCGCCAGTTGCGGCGCGCAGGCCGGCATCGCTGCCGACAGGTCCACCGGCTGGGAGATGATCTGAAAGTAGAGCCCTGAAATGGTATCGGCGTCAAAAGGCTTTCGCCCGGTAATCAGCTGGTAGAGGATCACGCCGACGCTGAAAAGGTCGCTGCGCCCATCCACTTCGACTCGCCGATCCACCTGTTCCGGAGACATGTAGGCAGGCGTTCCCACTTGCTGGTTGGTGCGGGTCATGTCCGACTCCTCGATGCGGGCGATGCCGAAATCGAGGATTTTGACCTCTCCTGTTTTGCTGATGCGGATATTTCTGGGATTGATATCGCGATGCACCACTCCAAAGCGGTGCGCATAGGCCAGGCCGCGGCAGATCTGGGCTACGATTTCGGTCTTTTCCTCAAATGGGACGAATGCCTGCTTTTCAATAATCTCGCGCAGATCCTGCCCCTCGACGTACTCCATGACGATGTAAGGGTGGCCTTCCCGTTGACCGACGTCGTGAATGCTGACGATGTTGGCGTGGCTGAACTTTGCGGCTGAACGGGCCTCGCGCAAGAAGCGAGCCAACACTTCCCGGCTGACATCGATATCGGGGGAGATCAGCTTGATGGCTACAAAGCGGTCCAACTCGGGGTCCAGCGCCTTGAAAACCACCCCCATGCCGCCTTTTCCAAGCTGCTCGCAGATCTCGTACCGTCCGATTTTTTTGATGGCCATGTCGGTGGGCAGCCTCCTGGCCGCGCGGGCGTTCATCTTATTTCTCCTAATAATATACTGCGCCTTGGCATCAAAACATCTCGGTGAGATTTTCCGTAACCGCAGACCTCCTCAGCCGGGGAATGGGGGGATGGGGCCGTGTCTTGAATTTTGATTCTGCTGAAAAACCCTGAAGCAGCCCTGGCTCTCATGCTGATCGTTTTTATTGTGCTGCATCCCAAAGACTTCACGGCCCCCTCTGCGACCCTCTGCGAGTGCACCGGGACGGCTGGGCTTCATCTTCTTGGGGTATGCAGAATCTGTCAGTTCAGGAGTTCTGAGCTGTGGGAAACGCTGACGGGAATCAGCTGGCTTCAACCTTAGGCTGGAGGTCTTGGGGGCGTTCGGCAACAGGGATCCGCAGCGGCGCTACCCCACGGACGTTTGTCGAGAGGCGCAATCCCGATCTCAGCATGAAGGATGCCTCGGCGAAGCCGGCCGGGTCGCCGGAAGCGTCCCTCTCTTCGGCCCAGATGTCCTCCACGATGGCCGCCGCCTGCAGCACGTCGATGCTGCCCGGCGAAGCGACGGATAGGAGACTGGGCTTGGCATCGGGCGGCTTCGGCACAACTTCAACCTCAACCCCAAAATCCTGAGTGACGAACATGCAGCCGTCAACCGTGCCTGTCAGTGAGGGGAGCCTGAGGCTGGCTTTGAAGACGGGACGCCTGGGCGGGGGGGAGAATCCCGCCGCTTGCAAGGCGGCGGACGGGTGCGTGCCGCCACTATGCACAGTCAGGCCGTTTTCGAAAGTGACCTCTTGAGAGGATTGCTTCCAGACGACTTTGCAATCAGCAATCAGCTTCCCCAGAATCAGGTCGGTCTCCTGTTTGGCCTGGATTTCGAACCCAATCCGCGAGATTTCGGCGAACTTGTAGGCTCTTTGAGATTGAATGGTGACCGAGCCGGAGAGTCTGGCAGTCGCGATGTGACTGGGCGAGACGTCTGTGATGGCGGGCAGTTGATCCAGCTTGTAATTGAAGGGAACGCCCCGCACCGTTTGGCGGGCCTTGGGGAAGGAATCCGGATGACGAGGAATGGGCTTTGATTGCTGCAGGGCGGCCTGAGGGCTGGAGGTGGGCGAGGCCGCTTGCGGCCTTCGATCCGGGACGTAGATGACCTGCCCCACGAAGATCAGGTTGGGATCGGAGATCCGGCATCCCGTGGCCGCGATGGCCTGGGCGCTGTTGTTGTGCTGCTGGATGAGGGGCCATCCGGCGGGATCGCCGAAGAACCGCCCAGCCAAACTCCACAGTGTATCTCCAGGCTGGACTACATATCGAATTCCAAGCATATTGAATCGATTACAAGGCGACTGGCAGCGTTGCGCCGGGGGTTACCCTCCTATGATGACGGTGGTGCAGCCTCGCGCGATCTTGTTGGGCGGCCCCACTGCTTCCAGGACGGTGTCGCCTTGGCGGCAGGCGGGCAGGTTGTTGATGATCACCGTCTTGCTGCCGTCGATGACCACGCCTGGGCCGTGAGGAGGGATGGGAAGAGGGGTTGCGCATGCATGGATGTCCGCGCCGGCGGCCATGCTGGTGATCATGCTCCCCATGGCAGCCGCAGCCGCTGCCTTGGTGGCCTCCTCAGCTGCCTTGGCGGCCGGCGCCCCCGGCGTTCCGGCCGCGGCCTTGCTGGCCGCTTCCGCCGTTTTGATCGTGGCGTCTGAAACTTTCTTGGCCGATTGCAGCGCTGCGGCCGCTGCTGCCAGCACTCCCCGCCAGGCAGGCAAAAACCCGATCAAGGTATTGAGGCTGCCCGGCCCCGGAGTCAAAATGGGAGGCAAGGGGTGCGAAACATTGTCGGTGATCCGCGCTGCTGGTCCTTTGGGCATGCTTTGGCTATTTTGCGACCCAGCCGTCTCTGCTGTCAAGAAATCCAGGGTAGTGCCTGGCGCGACTACCCGCCGATCTGCCACGCTTTTATTCCTTCGATCGGGTAAATAAGCATGATGACGTTCAACATCAAGCCGTCCCGAATCCACAGCATCAGGATCAGTTCGACCACGACAAAGAAGACAACCGAGCGTCTGATGCCGAGATGCGGCACCAGCAGGAAACCGATGCCGCACAGCACGATGTCGCCCATCGAGTTGACAACGGTGTCCCCTTCATAGCCCAAGGCCAGGGTTCCTTCGCGGTAACGATTGATGATCAAGGGCGCGTTCTCCAGGACCTCCCATGCGGATTCCAGGGCGGTGGCCAGGCACAGCCGCCAGTGAATGGTCAGTTTCGGCAAGAGCCAGGACAGCAGCCAGAAAAACGCTACGCCGTGCAAGACGTGAGTAAAGCTGTATGGATCGAGGAGGTGCTGGGAATTGTCTGAACTCCAAATATCACCCGACCATAAATCGACACGGCCGCAAGCGCAGATCCACAATCGCCCCTGTGCTCGCAGCTGAAATACGGTGGCGCCCAAGACCGCTGCAATGAAAAGCGTCGGCCATAGCTGTTTACGTTCGAAAGGGAGTTCACCAAGGTGAGCTGTATTGTCGCTACCTACTCATTCCTCTTTCAAAAGAATACCATCCGGCAGGGAATCTAACAGCTTTCGAGTCTTGACTCGACGGATTGACTCGAATCGGTTCGACATTTTGCGGTGGCGCACGTAAGATGCAAGGCGGGTCCGGCCAGTTTTTCTGGTCGGGAAGCGGCATAGTTCTGCAAAAAACGTAAGGAATTGACTGCATGGGCGCTAGAAATCACCATCTGAGAATCGCACTGGCACTTTTCGGCTGCACTTTGGGGGCATTGGCTGCAGAGGCACTGCCGCCAACCGATGAGCCGACCTATCCCTCCCAACTCTTCTCAGGGCTTTCCTACCGCATGGTGGGCCCCTCGCGGGGAGGGCGGGTGACGGCTGTGGCGGGACACCGCTCGCAGCCCTCCACCTTTTACATGGGCGCCACCGGGGGCGGCGTCTGGAAGACGACAGACTACGGGCAAAACTGGCGGAACATCTCGGACGGCTACTTCGCCAGCCCCTCCATCGGGGCCATTGCGGTGGCCGAAAGCGACCCTGACATCGTTTATGTCTCCACCGGTTCGGACGGGCTGCGCAGCAACGTGATCATCGGCAAAGGGGTCTACAAATCCAGCGACGGAGGCAAGACCTGGGAGCTTCTGGGGCTGGAAAAAACCGGCAACAGCGGTGCCGTACTCATCCATCCGGAAAATCCCGACCTTGTGTACGTGGCCGTCATCGGCAATCCCTTCGCCCCCAATCCGGAACGGGGCGTCTACCGAAGCAAGGACGGGGGGCGAAATTGGAGCAAGGTGCTGTTCATCTCCGAACAGACCGGCGCTGTCGACTTGGAGTTTGCGCCCGACGATCCCAACCTGATCTACGCTTCGATGTGGCAAGCCGAACGAAAGCCCTGGACCATCATCAGCGGAGGAATGGAGGGTGGCCTCTACAAGTCCTCGGACGGCGGCGACACCTGGAAGGCCCTCACCCAAGGGCTCCCCGAAGGCTTGCGCGGCAAGTCGGATCTGGCCGTGTCTGCTGCTACGCCGGAAAAAGTCTTCGCCCTCATCGAAGCGCCAGGCGAAGCGGGCGGAGTCTACCGATCGGACGACCGGGGAGAAACCTGGCAGCAAATAACCGACTTCCAACCCATTCGAAACCGGCCTTTTTACTACACCAACCTGGAAATCCATCCCAAGGATCCCGACATCCTGTGGGCCATGGCGGAGGGCTTCTGGAAATCGGAAGACGGCGGCAAGACCTGGCGAACCCGGCCGGTTCCCCATGGGGACAACCACGACATGTGGATCAATCCGGACAACCCCGAGCTTTCCATCCAGGCCAATGACGGGGGCGCCAACGTCACCTTGGACGGGGGGCGGACCTGGTCCACCCAGCGCAACCAGCCCACCGCCGAACTCTACCAGGTGGATGTGAGCGATGAATTTCCCTACCGGCTTTACGCCGGCCAGCAGGACAACTCCACCATCTCGGTCCCCAGCCGTCCGCCTCGCTATCAGCCTGGCGGATCCACGGCTCACTGGGAGGCCCACGGAGGATGCGAGACGGGGCCGGCCGTCCCCAAGCCCGGCGATCCCGACATCGTCTACGCCAACTGCAAGGGCCGCTTCGGCGTCTACAACCGGCGTACCGGCCAGGAGCAGCATTACTACGTCGGCTTTTGGAACCTTTACGGGCGCAACCCCAAGGATCTGCGCTACCGCTTCCAGCGGGTGGCGCCCATCCATGTGTCGCCGCACGACCCCAACCGCGTCTACCATACTTCGCAGTACGTTCACGTCACCGAGGACGGCGGCAAGACCTGGCAAACCATTTCGCCGGACCTGACCGCCTTCACGCCTGAAACCCAGA
>JANQFM010000114.1 GCA_028277865.1 Acidobacteriota bacterium | reverse complement strand
AACACCGACAGGTCCGGGTAGCGCAAGATCTCATAAAGCCCCAGCGGATTCCCCTTGTCGCGAAACTCGCTGACGACTTTTCCAAAGGTATCGGGGAATTTGCCGACGGGCCATTCGCGGCCCCGTTCCAGCATACAGACCGAAGGCGCCGGCTCGAGATTGGCCGTAGCGATTCTGGCCGCTGTTATGGAACCTCCGTAACCGGAGCCAACCACAACGAAGTCATAAGTCTTTTTTCGATTCCTCCAAGATTTGGAAAGCATGGCCATACTCCTTCCGGCAGACTAAAAAGACAGGGTCGCCTGGGCTGGCCCGTTTGATTGAGCAATCATCCACAGAAAGGCGGGCGATTCGGGACTCCTCTCGGGAGCCTGTGCGGGCGCTCCCAGTCGCCGCCTATGATGTCAATTGCCGTAGGCTTCTCCTCAATATTTGATGACTATGCCGACCGAGCCCGTGTTGACAGTCCTGAAAATGGGAGGCGCCCCGCCATTCTTGTAGGCGAATGCCAAAGAGATGTTCTTCGTGGAATCGAGCCCGATGGTGAAGGTGGCTACGCTGAAGGGTTTGAAACCGTCGACGATCTTCAAAAAGCGCCTGCCGTCCTCCAGCCTTCCGGGCAAGAATTCGTCGCTGGCCAGGAAGCGCAAAGTTGAACTCACATCGACGCCCAACCTCTTGTACTCGAAGAATCCATGCAGCCTGGGCCGCAGCCTGAAGATCGAGTAGCTTGGTATTTCGACAGTGCTGACGGTCCTGTCGCGCAGCGATGATCCGGCTTCCAGCCCGATGAAGATCTCCAAGCCGGCACCCCAGGCCGCTTCAGGCGCATTGTCGAGCGAGTCGATCAAGCCGGCATTGAGGAGGGATGAGGCTTTTTGTTGGGTCCTCAGCTCGCGGGTCCGGTAGATCCCCTGAATCAACGGCTTGTAGTCGAACTCGAAAAGGAGATTGCTATTGTCGAAGTCCTGATCGGTTTCGAAGGCGCCACCCGATTCGAGCCGATGGCCCAGGTAGCCTTTTTCGCCAACCAGCTTGGTGTAATCGAACAAGGCGGCAAACTTGATGGAATTGGCGGAACTGGGCTGGTTCTTGGCCACGTCCGCCAGGACTTCTGGCCTGAACAAGAATGGACCCACCCAGCCAACGGTGGGCTTGAGCTTGATGTCGGCGCCCAAGGACGGTTTTGAGCCCCGTCCGCTTCCGTAGTTGAATCTGAAGTAATAGCTGGCATCATCCTTGCCTTTCGGCGGTGCACCCAGGCTGATCGGCGAAACGACGCTGATCGTCTCGCCGAAGATGTTGCGGATGCCCTCGACACGCATGGTCGGACGGCTCGACCAGATCCGATCCTGGGGATGGAGTCGGATATCGATCTGACCGATGCTTCTGAAGTCTTCAGAGTCAATTCCAGGGGCCAGGAACTCCGCGCCGTGGTGAACCCTCTTCTTCTCGGGCACCAAGACGTTGCCCTGCTTGTCCTTGATCTCCCTTTGGCGAATTTCCTCCAGGCGGGCGTCGTCGGACGGCTTTTGCAAAGCTACATCCGAACGAACGGTCAGACGCCTTCTCTGCACGGACGAAGCTTCTGTCTTGACAACCCGGGCCCTTCCCTTGGTGGTGAAGAAGGCGATTGCAAGATCCTGGGCATCCTGCAGCGATGCATTGCGATCCTTGACCACCAGCAGGTAGTCATTGCCGGCCAGGACATCGACGTTCAGCCTCAGGATACGGTTGTCGTCTTCCCGCTTTCCGGATCGAAATGTCGCCGCGACCTTGGTGGGTCGTTTGCGCGGATCCCGGTTCCAGCCGGGGGAAAGTTCCCAAAGCTCGTAATTCGAGCAGGGGTCTCCCTGGCATTCCGCCGAAGCGGCCCATTCCAGGTGCGGCTGTTCGTAGCCCACCAGCAAGATATTTTCTTTGAGAACCCTGGCTCGTGCCATCAGGTCGTTTGCGGCAAAGAGGGTTTGGGCCGCCGCCAAACTCAAGATGATGATTATCAGGACATTCCATCGATAGCAGTTCCGCATTGGACCGCTCCTTTATCTTCAGTTTCAATGCTATTTCGTTCACCTAAAAGCCTGCCCGACGGGATGGATGCGTGCAGCCTTTTGATGAGCAGCCCGCCTCTACCTTCCCAACCCCGCGATATGGTCGATCAGGCCGCTCATCGTGCTTGCTCCGCCCTTTTCCAAATCTTTGGGGAGAAGCTTGATCGACACTTCGCTGAATTCCTTCTTGAGAGACTTGATCAAGTCGGGGAGCGCATCGGCACACTCGACCGACTTGCCTGCTTCCCCCAAGCTCCAGACTTCGCAAATGGTTGTGACAGAGGGGTGTATCGAGTCGATGCCTGCCCAGTCCTTGAGTACTCTTAGCGTTCTGCCCGTAATGCTCATCGCGCTTTTCCTCTCGTTCTTGCTGACCAGCCGCCGAGATGGTTTGTGAGAATCTTTGCCGGTTTTTCGGCTGTCAATGAAAGCATTATCTCTTAGGCAGGGGCAGTGACAGAAATCCTCTCGGCCGAAAGAGGCTCTGTGCCCTCCGTGACTCTGTGGCAGCCCCCTTCCGAATTATGGGTGCGAAATCAACAGATGCTGGGAAACCTCTTGCAAAGGATGCAACTCGCTGGCTTGGAACTCCGCTTGGCGGAACATCTCTTCCAGCTCAGCGAAGGTGTAGGCGTCCCCGCTGGGGGTGGTGCAGAGCATGACCAGGCTGAAGGCCGCTTCCCTGGGCGGGCTGACACGGTCCTGGTTGGGGACGAATTCCAGGGTGGCGGCGCGTCCGCCGGGATTGAGGGCGCTTCGCACCTTGCGCAGGAAGTCGATGCAGGTCTCCGCATCAAAATGGTGCAGGAAATTGGTGAGCAGCACCAGATCATAGCCGTTCCCGAACTCCGATTGGAAAGCATCTCCCGGAATCAGGTGGTGGCGGTCGGAGACTCCCGCCTGGCGGGCGTTCTCGGATGCGATCTGCAGGACGCCGGGCCAGTCGGCGGCGTGAACCTGAAGCTGGGGATTGCGCCGGGCCAGAGTGATTCCGTAAAAGCCGTGACCGGCAGCGACATCCAAGACCTTGCAAGCTCCAGCATCTTCGATTTTGAGATGATCAGCAATCAATTCGGCCGAAAAGCGCGCCACCGGGGCTATTCCGCGGGCGAATTTCTTCCAGACCGGATCCTCCTCAGACACCGTTCCGCCCTGATCCAGCACTGTCCCGCCCTTGCGCACGGCTGAGGCCACGTCATGAAAGGCATGCTGGATGCGTGGGGAGTTCAGGAACACCGAGGCGCTGCCCAGGTAAGAGGGCGAGGAGCGAACCAGAAAAGCCGAAGATTCGGGCGTCAGGCCGTAACGGCTGCCCTGCTTGACCAGAAAGCCGTGCACCGACAAGAAGTCGGACAAGATTCGAATGCCTCGGGGATCCGCCTGGCAATGTATGGCCAAAGCCTCGGCTGTGCAATGCCCTTGCTCGATGGCGCTGAACAAGTCCAGCTCAATTGCACCCTGAAGGGCGCCGCTCTTCTGATAGGCGCTCAGAGCCTCGAAGATGATGTCCGGTGAAGGCTGTGTCGGCATGGCAATCCTTGTCGTGATTCCGTAATTTAAGCCGTGATTGAGGCGATCAGTGTAGTCTCGCAGCCTCATTCCGGTCAAAAGGAAATGGGTGTTTTTGAGCGGAATCAAAATTCAAGACATGGCCCTGTCCTCCCTCCCTCGTCTCCATCGATCCGTTTGGTCTGTTATCTTTCAGGAATCGAGGAAACCTATGCCGGGCAGATCGAACACAGAGCAGAACTTCGGATGGCTCAGCGCTCACCTTTACTTCGAAGGCGACAACCCTGGGGACATTTATGGAAAAGCGGCTGACCAGGTGATCCTCAAGGTGGCCGGGCCGATCATTCGGCAGTGCCGGGAAAACGAATGGATCCGGCGCTACTTTTTCATCCGCTACAGCCAGCAGGGGCCTCACATCCGTCTGCGCTTCCAGGCTCTCCCCGAGATTCTGGAGCAGCGGGTGCGGCCCTTGATCCTCCAGCAGGCTGACGGCAATGAGCAGCTGCTCAGCAACCTCGAGTGGACGCCCTATGAGCCGGAAGTGGAACGATACGGCGGCCCGCAGGGGGTCCGGCTGGCCGAACGGTTTTTCCACGCCTCCAGCCGGACGGCCTTGGAGCTGCTGGAAAAGATCCCGCCCGGTGAACGCCCCTCCCGTTTGGGAAAAGGGCTGCTCTCGACTCTGGTGCTGCTTTACACCTTCACTGCTTCGCGCAGTTGGTGCACCCAGATGGCCGATCACTACGGGACCAACTACCTGCGCGCCCAGGTTCCGGACCCAGAGCTGCAGCAAGCCTGGATGAAGGCATTCGAAGAGGGATTCGACCGCCAGGCCGACAAGCTGGCCGCTTACGTCGAAGCCGCCTGGGAAGCCCTGGAATCGGGACAGGAGCTGACCCCTCAACTCGACCGGTACCGGGAGCGCCTGAACCGAATCCGGCAACGTTTTTGGGCGCTCTTCAAGGAAGGGCAGCTCAAGCGCGAGGGCGCTGTGCTGGACGACTGGCGCCGAGCCGTCGGCAGCATCGTCCCCAGCTACATGCACATGATGAGCAACCGGCTGGGAGTCAACATCCGCGAGGAATCCTATCTCTCGGTGCTGATTCATCGAACTTTGGAAGACAGAGAGGAGAGATCTCACGCAAAGCCGCAAAGGGCGCAAAGTTAAGAAGGGAAAAGTCCTTTGGTTTCAGGACTCTGTGCTTTGCGGCCATTGCGGCTTTGCGTGAGATCCCCCTCCCAAGTGATCACCCGATCTGCTAAACTCCAATTCGTTCGATAAAACAAAAACCGGTGAGCATTCTGTTGGCTGAAGCATTGCAAAGAGCGGATTATCTGGAAGTGGCGTCCGGGATCGGCCGGCGCCTGGCGGATCAGGCTTTGTGGGAGGGCCGGGAATGCACCTGGACAATCCTGTCGCCGGACCGGGAAAGCTCTGCAAGGCGGCAGTCGGTGCCCAAGACCGCCACCAGCGAGCTTTATCAAGGCGCATCGGGCATCGCTGCCTTCTTGGGAGAGCTGCACCGCCTCAGCGATCAGCCGAAGTTCGGGCGGACGGCACTGGGCGCCATCCGCTACGCTTTGCGGCTGGGCGAGGACCTGCCCGAGACCAGCTTCGGATTTCACAGCGGACGGCCCGGAATCGCTTACGCGGCCTTTCGCCTGGGCCAAATCCTGCAGCGCCCGGAACTGGGCAAGCAAGCCCTGGCATTGATCGAACCCCTGGCGGGCAAAGAGGGCCAGGATCACGGACTCGACGTCATTGCCGGCGGCGCCGGCGCCATTCCGGCCCTGCTCCATCTGCATTCCGCCACTGGAAATTCCCTGCCCTTGGATATTGCCCTGGCGCTGGGCGACAACCTGATGCAAAGGGTTCACCGGGAACCCGGGGGGTGGTCGTGGGGCACCATCGGCAATTCGGCGGTTCGAAACCTGGTGGGGCTGGCCCACGGCACTGCCGGAATCGCTCTGGCCTTGCTGGAACTGGCTTGGGCCAGCGGAGTGGGCCGCTACCGATTCGGTGCCGAAATGGCCTTTCTTTACGAAAGAAGCCACTTCAGCCCGGGGCATTCCAACTGGCCCGACCTTCGCCACAAGGAAATCGGAGACCTGCTTTATTACGGCACTCCGGAGGACTTGCACCGCGCCGCCATTTCCAGCCAGATTCCGCCCTACGATCCCAAGTACATGTCCGCCTGGTGCCACGGCTCGCCCGGAATCGGGCTGTCGCGGCTGCGCGCCTTCGAACTGACCGGCCAGGCAATCTACCGCCGGGAAGCTGAAGCGGCCCTGCGTTCGACCGCCGAGTCCTACGAAGGGAACTACTCCTTGTGCCACGGTATTGCAGGCAACTGCGAGCTGCCTTTGATGGCCTCGTCGATTCTCGATGACCCTTCTTTGCTGCAGCAGTGCGAGCAGTGCGCCGCGACGGGCTGGGAACGCTTTGGAAAGCCAGGGGTCCCATGGCCTTGCGGAACCATGAATTCCGAGTCAGACCCCAGCTTGATGCTGGGAGAGGCCGGAATCGGCTACTTCTATCTGCGCCTGTACGAGCCTCAGACGCCTTCGTTGCTGTTGCTGCGTCCAAAGCAGCCCCAAGAACCCGTCCCCGATGCCGATCAGAGCTTCGGCGAAATGCAGCAAGTCTCGATCCGGGAATTCTTCGGCCAAACCCTGGAGGCCTTTGAAGCCCTCCAACAACCGGTGCAGCTGCCTGACAGGAGCGAGCCGCCGCTGCAAGGTTCGCCGGTCGAAAATGCTTTCGAATCGATCCAAACAGCTGCCGGAAGCCAAGAAGGGGAACGCGCCGAACTGCTGGAGGATGCCTTTCGACTGGACCGTGAGCGCTATCGGCTGACCCTGCAAGTGACCGATTTCACGGACGAGTACCTCCGCCTGCTCACCCGCACGCCGGTGGAAGAAGTGGACTGGGACGAGGCGACCTTCCGCCGGGCCGACTTCACTCGCCTGGTGGAACGGCAATTTGATTGGGATGGATGGCTGGCGAGCGATAACGGATCGGCGCCGCCCCCCGGCGCGTCCGTCAGCTTGCTCTATCGCCGGTCCAACCGCATTCACAGCCGTCCCATCGGCCCGCTGTCGTGCCTGATTCTGGAGTCTCTCGAGAATCCGCTGGGCGCCGGCCAACTGGCAGAACAGATCGCCCTCCAGGCGGAGATCCAGGACGACAATACCCGCAGCCAACTGGCTGAGAAGGTGATGCAGCAATTGCGGCATCTCTACCAGGCGGGATTCGTGGACTGTGTCAAGGCACCTGCTTCCCGTCCGCCCT
>JANQFM010000111.1 GCA_028277865.1 Acidobacteriota bacterium | reverse complement strand
GCGTAGAGCCGTTCGAAGGCCTTCTGATCGCCTGCCGCCGTGGCCTGGATCAAGTCTGCGAGAGGCGTGGATTGAAGCGTCGACACGTCTGGCTGGCCGCTCCCTGACCGTCGTCGGACGGATGGATACAGAGAGGGTACGCGCGCCGGCTGCCGTTTAGATGCAGGCCAAACGCAGTTTTTTTTGCGACGGCCGGACAACTCCTGTGCTTTGACAAGGTCTTTTCCCCGGATGAGCAGATTGGCAAGGATGGTGAAGGGCGGGTAGCGAAAACGCCTCCTGAAGGCTGTTTCGTGGCGGTAAAAAGTAGGATAGTCCTGGGCCGAGGCATGCTTGAGGCTGTAATGGTTGGGAAAGTAAGTCTGGATGACCACTTCCCCCGGCTCGTCTCCCCGTCCGGCTCGTCCGGCCACCTGGGTGAGGAGTTGGAAGGTCCGTTCAGCGGCCCGGAAGTCGGGCAGCTTGAGAGCTTGGTCCGCTGCCAGAACGCCCACCAGGGTCACCTGGGGGAAGTCATGCCCCTTGGCGATCATCTGGGTTCCCACCAGAATGTCGGTCTGGCCTGAAGAAAAACTCCCCAGAATGCGATCATAAGCGCCCTTGCGCCCCGCCGTGTCGCGGTCCAGACGGTCTACGACAGCCTGAGGGAACATCTCCTGGAAAACCTGCTGCATTTTTTCCGTGCCTTCCCCGACGTAATAGATGTATTCCTTGCCGCATTCCCGGCATTCCTGGGGAATGGACCGGAAGTATCCGCAGTAGTGGCACACCAGCCGGTTGAGCCTCTGGTGAAAGGTGAGGCTGATGCTGCAGTTCTCGCACTGTTCGCTGGCACCGCAGCTGCGGCACAGCAGCAAGGGGGAGAACCCCCGCCGATTGAGCAGCACCAGCACCTGCTCTTTGCGTTCCAATCGCTTGAGGATGCCTCCTTCCAGTTTCTCTGAAACCACTGCATCGCGGCCTCTTTTGGCAAACTCGTGGCGCATATCGACGATGTGGACTTGGGGCAATGGGCGCTTTTGGACGCGCTCTTCGATGACTTGGTAGGCGTAGCGGCGCGAATCGGTGGCCTGGTAGAAGGTCTCCAACTGGGGAGTGGCACTGCCCATCACCACAAGGGCGGCTTCCAG
The DNA here is from genome assembly GCA_028277865.1 of Acidobacteriota bacterium. Lineage (GTDB taxonomy): Bacteria > Acidobacteriota > UBA6911 > RPQK01 > DATIPO01 > JANQFM01. The sequence continues at coordinate 1,372 of JANQFM010000111.1, read as the reverse complement.
TCGGGCGCGCTGCAAAGCAGCTTCGCGGGCATGATAGCGGGGAAACTCGTCCTGCTTGTAAGAGGCGTCGTGCTCCTCGTCTACAACGATAATGCCCACATCCTTTAAAGGCGCGAAAACTGCCGATCGGGTTCCCAGAACCACCCTGCAGTCCCCGCCGCGGATGCGTCGCCACTGGTCGAAGCGTTCACCGCTGCCCAGGGCGCTGTGCAAGATGGCCACCTGATCCCCGAACCAACCCCTCACCACATGCGAAGCCTGGGGAGTCAGCCCGATCTCGGGCACCAGAATGAGAGCCGAACGCCCCTGTCGCAGCACCCTTTCGATGCTGCGTAAGTAGATTTCGGTCTTGCCGCTGCCCGTCACGCCGTGAATCAGCAGGCTGGCGAACTCGCGCTTGTCCAGTTGTTCGTCGATGAGCCCCAGCACCCTCTGCTGGTCCTCGGTCAGCGAGTGGCGCACGACAGGACGGTGCTTGTAGAGGCGTCCGAAGTCATCCCAGGGAGTCCGCTGCACCACCACCGGCTCGATGCGAATGGCGCCCTTGGCCCGCAAGGTTCTGAGAATCCCTTCGCCGAATCCGGTTTGGCGGCTGAAGGTGCGGAGCAGCACCGGCAGCTCCAATACCGACAGCTTTTCAAGAGCCTTTTTCTGGCGCGACGTCAGATCTTCGGCAGGAAAATCCGTCTGCAGGGAGCTGACGCCCAGCTGCTTGCGAACAGGCCAGAACTTCTCCGCTTGCTGCTGGGTCACTTTCTTGAGAAGCAGCCCCGGGGGCAGCATGACCCGAAAAGCTTCGCCCGGGGGAGAGAAATAGTAACGGGAAAGCCACAAACCGAGTTGGATCAGCGGAAGAGTCACCAGCGCATGATCGTCCAGTACATCGATCAACTCTTTGAGCTTGGTCCCTGGAGGAGGCTTTTCCGGCACTTCCACGATCAACCCCACCAGCTTCCGATGCCCAAACGGAACCAACACCCGGCAGCCCACTTGAACCCGCGGCATCAAGTCCTGTGGAACAGAGTAGGCGAATGTCTTAAATATCGGCAGCGGAACTGCCACCAGGACGGAGTGAGGCATCGTTTCGCCCAGATCTTACCCGAATCGGGGGTGATCCGCGCTTCGAGCAAAGCGGCTCAGTGAGCTTGCGAAAGGTCACGAAACATCCTTATTCCTTGTCCTTCTTGTTTGGTTCTGACCTTTCGCGGGCTTCGCCCAACCGCTGCTCACGCCGGCCTTGAGCTTCCTTAAAGCGCCGTTTCTCTTCCTCCGACTCAGCCACGATCGCCGGCACAGGAACCGGGCGGCCTTGCTCGTCTATGGCCACAAAGGTCAAGAAGGCGGTACTTGTTTTCTTTTTGGCGCCGCTCAG
>JANQFM010000081.1 GCA_028277865.1 Acidobacteriota bacterium | reverse complement strand
GTTGCAGATCCGGATATGTGCATCGGCGATGCCCAGTGCTGCCACAATGAAAAAGACCGCCGCTGAAAATCGCCCGGAATTTGTGCTGGGACACCCCGTAAAGGCCCGCGGCCCCGAACGGTCGAACTCCCCTCTTGCTTGCGAAAGTCGGCGCCAAAGAAGGGCAGGGCACGCTCGGTATGATCGCGGGTGGGCGTCGGCTCCAGGACGACGGTGTCACCGTCCGCAGTCAAGCCGGCCAGCAGAATGCAGCTTTTCACCTGTGCACTGGCCACCGGCAGTTGATAGCGGATGGGCTGGAGTTCTCTTCCCAGGATCCGCAAGGGCGGTCGGCCTTGCTCACCGGCTTCGATCCGGGCGCCCATGCGGCCCAGAGGGGTCAGGATGCGCCCCATGGGACGCTGGCTGAGCGATTCGTCTCCCGTCAGTACAGCCTGAACCGTCGAACCGGCCAAGGCGCCGGTCATGAGGCGCATGCCGGTGCCGCTGTTGCGGGCGTCCAGGGGTCGGTTCGGAGAGCGAAACCCCTGCCAGCCGCGGCTGACGATGTGGACGGAATTCTTGTGCCGCTCCACCCCCACACCCAGCGCCTGCAGGCAATCCAAGGTGGCCTGGCAGTCATCGCTGTCCGAGTAGCCCTCGATCTGCGTCGTCCCGGTAGCCATGGCCCCCAAAATGGCGTAGCGATGCGAAATCGACTTATCGCCGGGCAGCTGGGGTTGACCTCCGAATCGAGTAGCCGGGTGGATCAGCATGAGTAAGGTCCAAGGTCCAAGGATCTGCAGAATGTATCATCTTGACTGCGAACTGCGAACTGCGAACTGCGAACTGCGAACTGCGAACTGCGAACTGCGAACTGCGAACTGCGAACCGACAACTCATTCTGCTTCAGGAAACGTCAACCGGAAACAGGTCCCTTGGCCGGTGTCGAGCAACTCGATGCTTCCGCCCAGCTGTTCGACCTTGCTGCGCACGATGGCCAGGCCCAGGCCGGTTCCCTTGGACTTGTCGGTCACGAAGGGTTCGAAAAGCTGTTCCCGCAGGTGGACGGGAATGCCTTTGCCGCTGTCCCGCACTTCGATCGTCCAGCCATCCTCCCCCAAAAACGCTTCCACCTCGATGCGGTCGCCTGTGGAGCAGGCTTCAATGGAGTTGGAGATCAAGTTGCTCAGCACATCCCGCAGCATTCTTGTATCGACCTGGACCTCCATATCCTGGGGCTTGAAAGTCATCTCGAACTCCAGACCCTGCGCTTCCAGGGCGCCTCGGAACACCGAACATGTCTGCCCGACCAAATCCTTCAGGCGGACGGCGTCACCAGAACCTGGGCGGGGCTGATCCAGGCGCGAGAACTGAAGAAGGTTGGTGACGGTCTCGGAAAGGTGGTCCACTTCGCCGATCATCATGCGCAATTCGCGCCGCTGCTCCTGGGTCAGGTTGGAAGACTCGCCCCAGAGCTGCATCAGGGTTTTCATGGAGCTGAGCGGATTCTTCACGTTGTGGGCCACGGTGGCCGCCATGCGCCCCAGATCCTCCATGCGGGACTTGCGCGACAGCTCCCGTTCCATCTGCAGCTGGGACTCGAGCAGGGAAGCCCTTTCCAGCAAGGAGGCGATCTCTCCGGCCAACATGCCCAGTGCCTCTCGGTCGGCCCCGGAGCCTTCCGCCTGAGGCAGGTGGACTTCCAGGTATCCCAGTGAAAGCCCCCCGCTGGTGAGGGGATAAACGCCTCCGATCGAGTTGGGAGGCTGCTCCTCTCCCAGGTGAATCGCCACACTGGAAACAGGCAGCCTTTGGCGCAGTTGCTCTTCGATGTGCTCGGCCAATTGGCCCGGTGTGGCCAGGCTGGGCGCCGTTTGCTGAAGGTGCTCGGCCAATCGGCGGTAGCGGCGCAGGCGACGTCCCATCAGGGTACCCAGCTGCCGTTCCAGCCAGTCGCTGACGGTGGGGAAGAGCAATAGGATCAGGGCCAGGAAAACCCCCTCCAAAAGCAGGCTGGATCCGCCCAGTTCATCCTCCAGGTATTCGCTCAGGCTGCGGACGCCCGCCAGATAGGCCGTCAAGGTGACCAGCACCAGCAAGGCCAGCGAGAGGCTGCGGCTGACGGCGATGTGCAAAAACTGGTAGGAGTGGATGTAGTAGGCCACCACCAAGGTGGGCAGCAGCGAACTCAGCTTGGCGACCGAGACCAGGTAAGGCCCCCAAAAGCCGCTTTGCCCGCCTCCCCAGGGGAAGACGAAGAGGTTGAAGACCGGCACCGCAATGAAGATGGGCAGCAACCGCCGGAAAAGCCTCTGTTCCACGGCAAGGCTGGTGTGCCGTGAAATTCTCCATTGCAGGAAGGCCGACAGGTAATAAGAGACGGAGAGCAGGATGATGAAGGGCAACGTGTATCGCCCCAACTTGATGAAAGGATCGGCATGGGGGCCTGAAAACAACTCCGGCAATGCCCAGGGGAAGACGGCCGGCATGGCCCACACGGCGGCCAGGCTGATGCGGAAAATCCACTTTTCGGCCTGCGAAGCGGCTTGGCTGCGCCGAAAGAAAGTCCAATGAGTGTGCAGCAGCAAGGCGGGCACCAGCCCCAGTCCGCCGAAGGCAACCGCTTCGGAGAGGCTGAGCAGAAAGGCAGCCCGTTCGCCCGGAATCTCCCGCAAAAGCAGCGCCGCAAAGTTGCCCGAGTACCAGAGCAGCAAAGCCCCCAGCAGTCCGAGCAGAAGATATTCCAGCCTGTTTTTGCGCTTGAGCCTGAAGAGGGCGGAAAAAAGGTACAGGTACAAGCCGATTCCAAAAAAGAATCCGGCCAGTTCCAGCAGAGGGTGCGTCGCCATGAAGCTGCGGTCGAGTGTAGCGGGTTTGGCGCAAAGACGCCAAGGCGCAAGGCAGGCTGTAGGCTGTAGGCGGTCGTTCTGCGGAACAGAAGCGGTTGTCCTCTCGTAGTGGCTGGGAAAGAGGGCGAAGGGAACATGACACCATGAGAAAACTGAAATCCATCCTCTTGATTCTTTTGATCGTCGTGCTGGTGGCGGCGGGGCTGGCCTGGAAGTATCAGGATTGGGTGATGGCCCAGCTCTATCTGAACACGATGGAATGGGAGGGGCGGGTTGCCAGCCTGAAGGTCGATCAGGTCATTGAGGAGCTTCAGATCGAAGCAGGGCAACGCGTTGCGGATGTGGGCGCCGGCACCGGGCTTTTTTCGCGCCCTCTGGCGGGCGCAGTGGGGGAAGAGGGGATCGTCTATGCGGTGGACATCAATTCAGAGCTGCTGCAGCACATCGAAAATCGTGCCCAACGCGAAGGGATGGGCAACATCCGTACTGTCCTTTGCGCAGAAGACGACCCTCTGCTGCCCGAACCGGTCGACCTGATCTTCTTCTGCGACTCCCTGCACCACATCGCCGATCGGGACGTTTACCTCAAGAACCTGCGCCGCTACTTGAAACCCGGCGGACGGGTGGCCGTGATCGACTTCGGCGAGGATTCTCCCCACCTCATGTCTTCCATGAAATTCTCCTTGCCCGAGTTGGAGAGGTGGATGACGGCAGCGGAATACCGCCTTGTCGGCAGCCACGATTTCGTGGGCGATAACTTCTTCGTCATCTACCAATGCGATTCCTGTCCGCAATGAGGGCGGGACGACGCTTTGCAGCCCTTCTTAGCTTTGTGGTCTCCCTTGCGTCTTTGCGTCTTGGCGTGAAATCTTCTCGAGAGCCTCCACGATCTGCAGGTTGTGGCGCAGGTTGTGCAGCGGGATGCTTACCAGCCATTGGTAGCCGTTGAGCAGCCCGAAAAAGGGATGGGGGCCGAGGTGCTGCTTGATGGGCTGATCGACACTGGAGACAAAGTCCAGCGTGCGTTGGCGGGCCTTGCGAAAACGGCTGCGAAGATCGGGGACGGGGATCTTCCCTTTAGGGAGCACGATCTCGGGGGCGGTCGCCTTGCGGCTGCGCATGGGCATGATGCGCTTCAACACCTCGATCTGGCCGGCCGTTTTCTCCTCCCAATCGGGGTCGCTTTCCGAAGCCAGAACGCCCTGAATCAGTCGGCCCACCATGATCTCGGAGCTGACCAGGTGCTCCGCCACCAGGGCCACCGACCAGGCGCCGGGCTCCGGCAGGGTAGTCCACTGAGCCTGGCTCAGATCCTGGGTCAGGTCAAGGAAATCGTCGCGGGTCTGCTCCAGCAGTTCAATGACATGCTGCCTCTCTTGCTCAGTCATGTATGCGGGATCGGTGTTATTCACGCTGTCATGCTACCTCAATCGGGTCGGATCAGGGCTTGGGCCGAGGTCTTGAAAAAGTCGTCCAAAGCCATCCCCTGGCCGCCGACCAGTAACTTGCCGTGAGGCGAAAACGCATCGTCAAAGGCTGCCATGCCCGGCAGTTCCTCTCGTCGGCGAGCCGTCTTGACCTCGATGGCTGTCAGGGATTCCCGTTGCTTGAGCACAAAGTCCACCTCCTTGCTTCGCTCCCGCCAGTAGAAGACCTCGATTTGGCGACCCCACGCGGAATTGACCAGGTGCGCCCCTGCGGCAGATTCCACCAGCCTGCCCCAAAACCTCCTGTCTGCTCTGGCTTCTTCGAATGAGAGCGATGAAGCGGCAGTCATCAAAGCGGTGTTGAGAACCAGAAGCTTGGGACTGGAGGCGCGCTGGCGCACCCGATGGCCCGAGTACTTGGGCAGCCCGGCCAGCAGCCCGGCCCCGGAGAGTAGCTGCAGATAATGCGCCAAAGTGGTCGTATTTCCGGCGTCCTGCAGTTGGCCCAGCATTTTCTGATAGGAGAGGATTTGGCCCGAGTAAGCGCAGCCCAAGTGGAAGAGCTGCCTCAGAAGCGCCGGCTTGTTGATCCTGCTCATGAGGAGCACATCGCGCGAGATGGTCGTCTCAACCAGCGAATCGAGGATGTAGCGCGCCCAGCGCTCCTGGTCGGAGATCAGGGTCGCTGCGCCGGGATATCCGCCAAAAAAGAGATACTCATCCAGATCCCAGCCAAAGGCTTGCTGCATCTCTGAGAAGGACCAGTGTGGAACTCGGATCAGCTCGAAGCGTCCCGCCAGGCTCTCGGTCAAACCCTCTTGCACCAGCAAGGGCGCCGAGCCGAGAAGAATCACCCGCAAGGGAACTTTGCCGTGCGTATCTTGATCCCACAAGGATTTAACGGTCTCAGACCAGGCGGGAATCTTCTGGATCTCGTCCAGAATGAGCAGCGCACCCTCCTTGTCGGCCTTCAAGCGGGCAAGATCCCACTGCTGTTCAATCCAGGTCCGGTCACGAAGAGTCGGCTGGTCCGCTGAAGCATAGTGGCAAGGCAGCAATTCGGACGCTTCGAGCTGCCTGGCCAAAGTCGTCTTCCCGGCTTGGCGCGGCCCTGCCATCACTTGAATAAACCGTCGCGGCTCTTGGATCCGAATCTGCAGAATATCGAACAATGGCCGTTTGAACATCCCGCGCCCCCCAACAAATTACTCAATGCACTGAGTAAATTTACTCAATGCGCTGAGCAAATTGCAAG
>JANQFM010000051.1 GCA_028277865.1 Acidobacteriota bacterium | reverse complement strand
CAGGTTCATGGGGCGCGCTCCCCGGCGGCCGAAGACGGCCAGTTGGTTGCCGCTTTCGTCCACGGCGCGGTCGCGGTCCAGTCCCTTTGAGACGGCCAGCGCCGGGCCATGAGTGTGAAAGGTGGCGATCAACTCGGGAGACGGCACAGGGCTGAATCCGAAATTGCCGGGGGTCTTGGCCGGGGAGGTGAGCTGAAGGACGCGAAGGCCGTTCTTGCCGTCGGCCAGGTAGGCGAAAGCGCTGGCGTTGGTCATGGCCACCTTGACGTCGCAGGTATCGTCGATCTCGCCGCCTGCGTCGTAACGCAGCAGCAGCTGCGGACTTTCAGGCCGTTCTACATCCAGGATCACCAGTCCTTGGCTTCCTGCTGCAACGTAGGCATAGGTACGGGCGACGTAGAGGTTACGGGCATCCGGCATGGAGTATGTGGCACTTTCCACCAGGCGAGCACGGTTGGGATCGGTCACGTCGACCGCTTTGATCCCTTCGGCGTCGGCCACGAAAGCGTAGCGGAACTGGACGGCGACAGCGCGCGGTTGGCGAATCGAGGGTGCTTCAATCACCGAAGCCAAACGGGGCCGCAGGGGATCGGACAGGTCGAGGATCACCAACCCTCGGCTACAGGCTACGTAGACGAAGTTGCCGGCGATGGTGAGGTTGACGGCGCCGTCCAGCAGTCCGTCCGGGTTGTAGGTGAGGGCCCGTTTGAGGAAGTTGTTGGTGGGATCGCCGTCCAGCAGGGTGGCTGCGCCCACCAGGATCAGCCCCTCTTCCCGGTCGGTAAAAAAGATGTAGCCATAGATGGGAGAGATGGGCTGCTCCTGGTTTTCGGGACGCCGGGTGCGCACCGGGTCCAGGGCCATGGTGGAGGGCGCCGCCACAGCGGTGGCGTCCTTGCTTTTGACCGAAAATCGCTGTCCCCAGGGCGAGACGGGCGCGGTCACCATGCGTTCGGAAAAGCCCTTGTGGTCGATGTTGGCCACGTCGAAAATGCGCAGTCCGGCCGGACCGTCGGCCATGTAGAGGTATTCGCCTCGCAACTGCAGGCTGCGGGTGTCCTTGGCGTGGTGATGGTAGGCCTCCTTCAACTCGCGGTGCTTTTTCTGGTGCTTTTGGTAGCGCGAGGGGTAGGCCAGGCTGTGCAGGTAGCTGCCGATGACGGCCTGTGGCTCCTCGCGTTCGGCAATGGCCACCGCCTCGACTCCGCCATGCCCTGTCCCCACATAGGCGTAGAGTCCCATGAAGTTGACGAAGTTGGTGCCCTGCATGAGCAGCTGGGCCATGATGGCGTTGTTGTCGTTGGCCTCGGAGACGTGGCAGTCGGTGCAGGTCTTGGTCTCGTGCCCCCGCACGGTATGGGGCACGTGTGTGGCGAAGGCCTGCCCGCTGTAGCCCTCGGAGGAGATGGTCTGCTGGGTCTGGTAGACCCACTCCCGGTTGCCGGTCTGCGAACTGACCACCACGGCGCTGCTGGAGCGCGCCGGGGCGATGCGGTTGCCGGTGACGGTCCCGTCGATTCCCAGCATGAAGACGTCATCGCGCAGCACCTGGTAGTTGTAGGAGGTCCAGTTGCGGGTGGTTGTGCCTTCGTTGTGCAGCATGGGCTTTTTCTTGTTGGCCGACATGGAAAGGTGGCAGCCGAAGCAGGAAGTCATCCAGGAGCTGTGGCAGCTGAAGCAGGTCATCCTCGAATTGTCATGCGCCAACGGCCCCGAGGCGTTGCCCCAGGTCTTGCCGTCTTTTTGCAGCGTTTTGGCCAAGCGCGACTTTTCGCTGTAGTGGGCTGAGGCCGGATCGATGGTGTCGCGGGTCTGGACGACCTCCCACTGCATGTCTTCGACCACCATGGAGCGCTGGATCAGCTTGGCCTCCCGCCTTTCGAAACGCTTCTTGCCCCAGGGCGTGTAAAGCCCGGCCAGGCTGTGCCCTCCTTCAGGCGCTGCGAAACCGCTGGTGCGCAGGTTGGCGGCTTGCCGTACGGTCCCGTGGCAGTCCACGCAGTCGATTTCGATGGCGGCGCGGGGCTCGTTGTAAAGGTTGCCGTCGCCGTGCACGTCCTGCTCGAAGTGGCAGTCCACGCAGTGCATCCCCTTTTCCAGGTGAATGTCTTTGAGGTGGACGGCTTTTTCGAAGCGCTGCGGATCGTCCCAGGGAACGATCCTCCCCTCGGCGTCCAAAAGGTTCCCTTTACGGTCCTGCTTGAAGACTGATCGAAAGACCCATCCGTGGCCGTGAAAGTCGGCGAACTGGGTCTTTTCCAGCTTGGGGTTGAGGTTGACGCTGAGATCGGCCAAGAACTCGGGGTCCGACCAGAGACCTTTGAGGGCCGATCCTTCGGGGTTGGTGCGCTGGATGCGGTCGCGCTCTTTGGCGGAGAGCTTCTTCTCGACAGGCGGGTACATCTTGTCGCCGTCGGTTTCGTTGTCCCACCAGATGGCGCCGAAATAGGTGGTCTCCATGTTGGCGCCCGGGTGGACGTGGCAGGGCATGCATTGGCTGGAGGGGATGGAACGGGTCAGCTGATGGCGGATGGGGTGGCCCGACTCGTCCTTGGGGATGGCCTGATCGCCGCTGAAGCTGCGTCCCCGGTTGCCGTATTTCGCATAGGGACCGGAGTGGTCCGGCCAACGGTCGTTGGCGTAGATCACGTGGCAAGCCGTACAGCCGCTGGCCCGGTAGTCGCCCGGCTGATCGTTTGTCCCCGGCAGGTGAAGCAATGGATCGAGCAGGCGGGTCTTCTGCAGCCCCAAAAAGACGGGGTCGGTGCGGTTGCCGGTGCCGAATCCCCGTTCGCTCAGGTTCTTGTCGGGCAGCCCGGGCTCCGTCTCCGGCTCAGGATTGCCGATCTCAGCGACGGGCCCGGCGCCCCGTTCGAAGACGCGCAGCACGTTGCCCGGCTGGCTGACGCCCCATTGAGGCAACGGATCCAGGTAAGGCACCAGGCCTTTATCGAGCATCTGATCATGGCCTGGAGAGGGAACGGTCTGAATGCGCTGGGGCGTCCCGTCGGCGGCGTAGCTTTCCCCGAAGTGAGTGTCTTTGAAGGGGTAGGCGCCGTTGTTGTAAAGGGCCGCCCCCCACAGCATGCCGCCGTGAGTCATCATGCTCTTGCGCACCTTGAAGGCCACCTGCACGTGGCATCCGTCGGTGCCGCAAGTCCGGTCCAGCACCCGCAGGTCACCCGGATTGACGAAGCGGATGAAATCGGCGCTCTCGCGATTCCAATTGGAGTAGATCCGGACCGGGTTGGCGCTGGAGGGGAAGTTCTCGGGATAGGCGGGCCGGACGTGGGCCGACAGCTTGTCCGAGGCCTGGGCGTCGCCTCCGTGGCAGTCGGTGCAGCCCAAGCGGACTGTTTCGGCGGCATGCATCTTCTCAATGCCGACGTGGCATCCCGCGGCAATGCACCCGGCGCTCTTGCGCTGGGCCTGCAGTGCACTCTGGGTCAGCAGCGTGCCGCTTCTCTTCAACGGCTCCTGCAAGTCTGCCCAGCCTCGGTACGCGCCCCAAGATTGTTGAGATTGCTGTGCTAAGAGAGCGAAGAAGGCGGTCAGCAGGGTCAAGGCGATGGCGACTAGAATTTTCATGGTGCTGTTTTGAACCGCAGAGAGCGCGGAGCAGAACGCAGAGAGACGCGGAGAAGACTCATCTCTCTGATCTCTCTGACCTCTGCGCTCTGCTCCGCGTCCTCTGCGGTTCATCCCCTCTCCTCTCCTCTTCTCCTCTCCCTCTCAGTAAGTCAGCCGCACCTCGATAAACGTCGACAGCAACGACTTTGAAGTAAAGACATCCCGAAACCCTCCCCCCGGAATCAGCACCGAAGCGCCCCCGGCCAGCAACACATTCTCATTCAGCCAGGGACGGTACTGCACCCCCATCCCCACATCAGTCCCGATGAAGCGCCCGATATCGGACTGAAAAAGCAAGGCCTCGAGCACCTGTGTCTGGGCGAAGGACAGAACGTTCAAATTGGCCGACCCCTTCAGCTTAGGGGTCAGTTCGGCATCGATTCCGGCGTTGAAGATCAAGATGCCCGGATTGACGAAGTTGGCTTGGCCTTCCTCCTTGGAACTGCGCAGGTTGGGGTTGAGGCTGAATCGGTGCACCAGCCCAACGGCCGTCCCCGTCAGCCGGATCTCCTGGCGGTCCCACAAGCTCAGCCCGCCTCCGGCGAAAAAGGTGTTGTCGACGATGCTGTCGAATCCCCGTGCCCGGTCGTCGAAGGGGTCGCTGTCGCCCGAGGCGTAATAAAACGAACCTCGATAGCGCCTCCAGTCGCGGTCTACCGAAAGCTCCAGGGCCGCCATTTGGGCATTGATGTCGGTATCGCGGGCGCCGAAGACGTCGCCTGCGATCTGGTTGGGCTTTTCCTGTCCGATGACCTGATAGAAGGCGTGGTTGATATTGAGGGTGCCGAAGTGGCCGTCCCCCGCCCATCCGAAGTAGACCGCGTTCACGCTCTTGGGCGTC
>JANQFM010000035.1 GCA_028277865.1 Acidobacteriota bacterium | reverse complement strand
GAGACCGCTGCCCGACAATCGCGCCAAAGCCTTCAATCCAAAAGGCCTTCCACCCCCATTGTCACCCAGATCGCTCGCGCCGACGAGTTCTATCCGGCCACAGGGTAAAGCGGGCATTTCTCGCCAGCACCGCGCCGCATAATGCGGGCGCTTCCGGTCACCATTAATTGGCGGAAAACCAGATTCCTTCGGGTCAGGAGTTCGCTCTGAAGGTACTCGCTCAAGCTCTATTCTTGACCAAATGTAAAATGGTTTTGACATCTGGTTAAACTAGATGTAAAATGCACTGATGATTCAGTCAGTCAGCCGTCCCTATTGGCACCAGCGGCTGGAGGACGCCTGGTCCAAGGCTCCTCTGGTCTGGCTCACTGGGGTTCGCCGGGTTGGCAAGACCACCTTGACGCGGCAGCTACCCGATGCCCTGCTTCTGAACTGCGACTTGCCCGGTACGACCAGGCGGCTGGAAGATCCGCAGAGATTCTATGCGGGAGTCGAAGCGCCGATCGTTGTTTTTGATGAGATCCACCGCCTTTCGGATCCAAGCCTGGTATTGAAGATCGGCGCTGACGAGTTCCCTCAGCTAAGGATCTTGGCCACCGGCTCATCCACTCTGGCTGCGACACAAAAGTTTCGCGATACGCTGACTGGACGAAAGCGAACCGTGCATTTGTTGCCTGTCCTTTCCCGCGAACTGGCTTCTTTCGGTGTGGCCGACATCCGTCGGCGCCTTCTTCACGGCGGACTCCCGGAACCCCTGTTGGCGGCAGAAAAAGATCCGGAGTTTTTCGCCGAATGGCTCGATTCATACTATGCCCGCGACATCCAGGAATTGTTCAAAGTCGGCAAGCGCCGGGAGTTTCTTCATCTGGTGGAGATCGTATTACGCAACAGCGGCGGCCTGTTGCAGGTCGCCAGCATTTCACGGCAATGCGGCATCAGCCGTCCGACAGTCATGAGTTACCTGGAAGCATTGGACGTCACCCACGTCCTTACCTTGCTGCGCCCCTTTCACAATGGAGGGCGTCAAGAGATTCTGCGCCAACCTAAGGCCTACGGCTTTGACACCGGGTTCGTCAGCTTTGTCCGCGGCTGGGAGAGCCTGCGTGAGCAGGACTGCGGAAAACTTTGGGAACACTTGGTGTTGGAGGCAATATTGGATCGGGAGGGAAGTCGGCGGTTGCGCTTTTGGCGCAGCAAGCAGCAGCGTGAGGTGGATTTTATCCTGCCCAAAGCGCAGGGCTCGTGCGATGCCATCGAGTGCAAGTGGAATGCTGCCGACTTTTCTGCCAAGAGCCTGAACGCTTTTCGAAAACTGCATCCAAAAGGATCCAACTTTGTTCTCAGCCCGCAGCCTGAGCCCCCATACTTGCGAGGCGTCGCGGGGCTCGAGGTCGTTTTTTCCAATCTGAACGATTGGATAGCAGGCAGAGCCGAGCGCCTCGCCCCGCACGAGTAATCTCTCCCATTGCCAAGCGGTCGGCATTCCTGCTTGAATAGGTAGTCGAAAGCTAACCCGGATTTCGCAAAGGGGGAGCATATGGCGCTGGCCGTTCGACTGTTGGGTTTGGCTGCAGTTGTTGTGTTTTTTTCCGGTTGTGCCGGGGAAGGGCCGTTGAGCAAGGAGCCTTCCAAGACTGTGCGTGCCACCGTGCAGACCCAGCCTGGCGGGCCGGTGGAAGAAGTGGAGATGGGAGTCCACGAGGCGCCGCTGGATTTGCCTCTGGTGAGCGTCGCTGAGGCGGGCCTTGAGGACGACGACCTTGTGCTGGGAGTGGTGCTGGACGGCCAGGCGACAGCATATCCCATCCGCTATTTGGCCCTCTCGGAAGTCATCAACGGGACGGCGGGCAAGACTGCCGTGGCGCCCACCTGGTGACCGCTGACCGGATCGGGCGTCGTGTACGCTCGCCAAACCGCAGGGCAACAGCTGACTTTCGACTTCGGCGAAGGGTTGATCCGCGACAACCTGCTGCTGGTGGACCGCGAAACCTCCAGCGTCTGGTCCCAACTGGACAACAAGGCTGTCAGCGGGCCTCTGAAGGGGACTGCAATGCAAGTCGTCCCCTCTCTGCAAACCACCTGGAAGTTCTGGCGAGAGCAATATCCGGACAGCCTGGCGGCAGTGGTCGAGGGCAAGCAGGGACGTCCTTATTTCTATTCGGATTTCACGCCGGGTACCCGGCGCCCCAGGCCGACCGCCCACGATCCCTCCACGCTGGGATTGGGTTTGGTCGTGGGGCAGGAGGCCTGGTACTTCCCCCTCTCGGAAATGGTCCGGGTCGAATCGCCTCTGGTCTTGGAGATTGACGGCCAGCCTGTGCAGATCCACCAACGATCGGAAGCCCTGACAGCCTGGGCCGAGGATTCTCAAGGGACTCTGCTGCCGGGCGTAATGGCTTACCGCAAGGGCTGGCTGGACTTCTTCCCCAATTCCCGGATCTACCGGCCGAAAAGCCCACAGCGATCTCAATAGCCCTCATGATGAAACACTCCGCGTTTCAGATTCTGCCTCGGTTGAGGGTTATGGCATTGCTTGGCCTGACTCTTGCCGCAGCCCTCTCAAATGCCCTCTCCCTTCTGGCCGAAGCCCGTCAGGAGAGCCTGGCAAACCCGCTGCGGCAGCGCCTGCAGCAGCGCCTCGATGCCATCCGCAGCCAAGGCGAATTTCCCGGTGCCACAGCTGGCTTCGTGCTGGCTGACGGGACGGCTTTTGCACTGGCAACCGGCTACTCGGACCGAAGCAGGCGAATGGCCATGAAACCCAACGACCGGCTGCTGGCGGCCAGCATCGGCAAAACCTTCGTCTCGGCCATCATGATGCAGCTGGTCTCCGAGGGGAAGGTCAACCTAGACGATCCCCTGCAAAAGTGGTTCGGCCAACAGGCCTGGTTCCTACGCCTTCCCAACGCCCGGGCCCTGACCATCCGAATGCTCTTGAACCACACCAGCGGTATCAGAGCCTACGAATTCAATCCCCACTTCGACCGCGACCTGTCCGCCAACCCGGATCGGGTCTGGCGCCCCGAGGAGCTGGTCGGATACCTGCTCGACCGGGAGCCCGCTTTCGAAGCTGGCAAAGGCTGGGTCTACTCGGACACCAACTACATCCTGGTGGGAATGATCATCGAGAAGGCCACCGGCAAACCCTACTATCAGGAACTGCAGCAGCGCCTGCTCGACCCATTGGGATTGAAGGACACCGTTCCCTCCAACAGCCGGATCATTCCTGGTTTGGTGCAGGGCTACATCGCTTCAAAACGCCAAACCACGGGCTTTTTTCCGGTCATCCGTCAAGGCCGGTTCATCTTCAATCCGCAGTTCGAATGGACGGGCGGGGGACTGGCTTCGACGTCGCTGGACATTTCCCGATGGTTCAAGGCCCTGTACGAGGGCCGGGCCTTTGACAAGTCCTTGCTGAAGCAAGTCTTGGATGGGGTGGAAGCCGACCCGGCAGACCTGGGCGAAGGATCGCGCTACGGCTTGGCGGTTGTGATCCTGCCCACCCCCTTGGGAATCAGCTACGGCCATCACGGTATTTTCCCCGGCTACCTGACGCGGGTGATGTACTTCCCCGATCACCGAATGGCTGTCACCGTCCAGGTCAACACCAGCACTCGGGAGGTGGTGGGGCGTTCGATGGAAGATTTCGTCATCGAACTGGCCCTGGAAGTTTCGCGCCAAGCCGCAAAGCCGCAAAGCCGCAAAGATTAGAAAAGAAAGGACTTGCACTTAGTTGTTTCCCAGCTAATGTAGCCATTCGGTTAGCCTGTCAGGTGCATGGCCACCAGCTTCTCTGGGGCCACCAGGATCTGCGGGAATCCGGTTCCAGCTGTCAATCAAGCTCCACCGGGATGGACCCGATAAGCGTCAAGTTAAGGGCGGGTGTTTCCTGCCGGTTGCAGAAAAGGGGAATGGCGTTTTCACCTGCTTCAGCAGGTTGCCCGAAAGCCTTCAGCCTTTCGGGCTGTTAG
>JANQFM010000013.1 GCA_028277865.1 Acidobacteriota bacterium | reverse complement strand
TCAAACGTCCACGACACATTGAGCCAGCCATCTGCCGTCGGAAAGGCGCCGTACCTCGAGGCAGGTATAGGTGGCGCCTTTGACTTCCACCGAGGGCCGGTGGCGTTTCAAGTCGATGCCCTCGCCGAGCACCTTTGCAGTCAGTCGATGCTCTCGCAGGCGAACTTCAAATCGACTGAACGCCATGCCATGCGCCGAGGCCTGGTAAACCAGTGCATTGAGCCAATCGGCCAGCAGGATTTCGGCGTCGGGTGCCCGGCACTCGATCTGCAAGGCTTGGCGAGCGACGATGCGAGCGGGATCGAAGGTGACCGCAGTCAAAGCCAATGCGGCCTGCTCAAAGGCCTCTTCCTGAGAATTGCCGATCCCTCGAACTCCGATGTCAGCATCATGCGCAAAATGCTCCCAGCTTTTAGGCTTCATGGCAAGGATCTCCTCGCCGGTGGCGAAACCGATCTATTGATCATCTTATCCAAAGCAGTCGAACGGGCTGAAATCGCCGCTGCTGCAGATTCTGATTCTTCTCTGTGGGCTCTGTGCCTCTGTGGCAAGACCCCGCTGCAACTCACACGTAGGGATTGGAGGGCAGGGCCAGGCTGAGGTAGCGGTCGTCCAGCGAAACCATCCATTTGTGCCGCTGAAATTCGGTGAGCGCCTCTTCGATCCAATCTCCGTCATCCTCGAATTCCGACTGAATGGCTTTCAGGGTCCGGGCGTCGCTGCAGAACTCGTAAAGGCGTGCATGACGGTCGTTGATGGTTCCGTTGCGGGCGTTTCCGTTGCGGGTGTCCCGGATGAGCAGCGTGTCCCAGGATTTGCTGTAAACAAGCGATGGCCGGGGGCGTCGCTTCCAACTCTGTTGCCATTGCCCCACCAAAGAGCGGATCTCTTCGTAGCCCCCCTCTTCCAGGACGTCCTCCTGCCGATGCTCGAAAAAGTAGGAGACGCGCTGCAGGTCGAAGCGGTCCTGAGGATAGATGTAACGGTAGCAATGGCTGGGGCGCAGTTGGCGGACCCCGTGCGAATCGGGCTGGGTGAACATGGGCGATCCCCGGTCGGGGCGGGCCTGGGCGATGGCCCAGGGCGGCTGGTAGTGGAGGATCTTTGGAATCAGGTCGCACTGCAGTCGGTAGTCCTTGGGCCTCTCGCCCGCGAAGCCGAACAGGACGTTGTAGAGGTTGTTGATCCCATAGTAGGTGCACCACTTGAGGAAGGCCAGGTTGCGCATCCCCGTGCTGTGCTTTTTCATCAGCTTGAGGACGCGGGTCGAAAAGCTCTCGATGCCCGGCTGGACTGAAAAGAGGCCTCCCCGGCGCAGATGCTTGAGCTGGCTGCGGGAAAGGTAGGGTCGCACTTCGTAATGGATTCGCAGATCGGTCTTGGCTTCGGCCAGGCGTCCGAAGAGCTGCTCGATGTACTCGGTGGCCATGATGTTGTCGATGGCGTCGAAGTGGAGGATGCCATGGCGGCGCGACAGCACCTTGAGCATCTCCAGCACCGAGTCGACGCTCTTGGCCCGGAAGTCCATTCCGGCCCGGTTGAGCCCGCAAAATGTACAGTGGTTTTTCATGCCCCACCAGCAGCCCCGCCCCGTTTCGATGGGCAGCAAGGGAGTCTTGTTGTGGGGGTAGCGTTCGTAGCCGCTTTGCTTGCGGGCATAGAAGTACTCGTTGAACTCGGGAATGGGAGTGGCGTCCATGTCCTGCAGGTTGGGCGCCCGGCCCGCATAGTCCACTTGGCCATTGCGGCGCTGCATCACTCCGGGGACACCGTCCAGCGATTCACCCTGCTGGAGTCGGCGCACGATCTGGGGGAAGGTCCGGTCGGCGTCGCCGCAGTGGATGTAATCGACGTAGGGGCAGCCCTGCAATATCCCTGCGGCAAGATCGTCCTCGAAGGTGGCGCCGCCGAATATGATGGGGATGTCGGGGTATTCCTGCTTCAGGCGCCGGGCCAGGGCCAGGCTGGCGGTCATCTGCTGGAAGACCACTGAGAACCCGATCAGCCCAAAGCGCTGCCAATCGATTTTTTGGATGCAGAAGTCGAGGAAGGCGAAGGTCTCGCGATTGCGGATGCGCAGCAGGTCATCCAGGCTGCACCCGGCTTCGGCAGTGATGACGGCCAGGCTGGCTTCGAAATCGCCAAGGTAGTCCTGCTCACTGCAAAAATCTCCGAAGGCGGCTTTGGCCCAAATCCACTCCCCGGCCATGCAAGACCGCACCGCAGACAAGGTGTCATTGATCCGCCACCCGATTTGAGCGCCGAAGTAGAGGAACAAAGAGAAGGCCTGAACCGGAATTCCGGCCCGCTCCAGGGTCGGCTTGAGAAGAGCCAGCTGAAAAGAGGGGAAGTCGGCCCTCAAGGTGGGCATGCTGACCAGCGCCACCGGCTTGTGTCCGTTCTGCTCCACTCTTTCCCCCTTTGCGTTCTCAACTTTGCGCCTTGGCGGCTTTGCGCGAAATCTCCGCCTCTTCTCCGATCCGCCCCAAAGCCTCCAGGGCCGCCGAGAGCCCATGCTGGACGAAGTCAATCCGCACCTCGCTGGAGTTGATCGAGCGCCTCAGCCCTCCCAATGCCCAATCCAGGTTGGGGACGATGGCCCGGTCCCTTTCCTGGATGACCAGCCGGTCGACGAAGGTGAAGCCCGCTTGCAGCGATTTGCTGCAGCGTTGCACCCATTCCTGATCTTCGGCCTTGGCCGCAACACCCAGCGCCGCCCCCACCCCCTCCAGATAGAGGGCTGTCGTAAAGCCGGGAGTGTCGGGTTGGTGATCATTGACGAAGCCGCCCTGAGGCTGTTGGTATCCCAGCAGCCATTCGGCGATTTCGAAGACAAAATCAGCGTGTTGGCGGCGCTGCAGAAGATGCCACCAAGCGCTGAGGGCCTGCATCATCCAGGAGACCTGCCCGAAGTGACGCTTGTAGCGAAAACGGTGTCGGTAAAAACGAAATGCCATGTCGAGGCCGTCCGCCTCTGCCTGACGGAGCCCGGCCTGGCGGGCGGCGGCCAGGGCCAGCAGCAGCTGGCCGGGAAAGTAATCCTGGTAGGCTTCCAGGTCGGTTGAGTCCTGACGGTGTGTTTGGATGCGTCCGTGGCTGCCGATCCTCCTGGTCAGGCTCTCGGCCAGCCGTTGAGCTGTCTGACGTTGCGATGAAGACAAGTCCGAACTGCAAAGCGCCAAAAGCAGGAAGCTGGTCTCAGCGATCGAGGTGTCGGGGCTGTCGGGGTCGATCCAGAGATCCCCTTGCTCGTCCTCACCCAGGCGCCCGAGCAGCAGATCAATCCTGCGGCTGGCCGCCTTCAGCATATCGGGGCGCTCCAATTGGCGTCCGGCGCGAGCCATCACCCAGGCGCCGTGGGAGAGGCGCATCAGGTCCAGCTGTTCGTAAAGGACATCCTGGATCGGGTGATAGCGAAAGAAGGAAACGCCGTCTTCTTTTTGGTGACGCAACAGGTAGCCGCAAAAGAGCTCTGCCAGATGCTGTGCAAGATTAGATGAAGGGCAGTTGGGAGGAGCAGCAGGAAACCCTCCGATCAATCGCCTGGGCTCGGAGCTTCCGTCGTCCAGCCAGGTGGCGCAATCCCAGCGCTTCCAGCCATAGGGCGGACGCGTGATGCCCGCCTTGTCGATCACCTCCAGGGCGTATCCCAGCGGAGTGAGGTTGAAGCGCGTCACGCATTCAGGCAGCAGCATCCCCCTTCGGTTTCCCTGATAGGCGACCAGGGCTTGCTGTCCGAGGCGCACTCGCTTCATGACCTCCTCGGCAGAGAAACTCCCCAAGTCGAGAGGCGAGTAAAGCAGTGATACCGAGACGGCGATGCGGCCTGGATCGGCTTGCGGGTCGAGGGACGGAAAGCGATCATCCGTGAGGGCGCATCGGGCCAGCTTGCGCAGATCCTGATCTAGATTCCCGACCTGGGCGCCCATGCATCCCACCAATCCGCCATGGGAATAGATCGAGATGAAGACCGTGTCCAGTTGCGGGCCGCACAGGCCCTCCTGCAGGACAGGCTGGCCTGCTTCCTCTCCTGAGAGGGCCGCTAAGACCAGCCGGCGGACATGGCGGGCAATCCGTCCGCCCTTTTCAGAATCCTCATGCCAGGGCGTCTGGGCGGGCTTGGGCACCCCTGTGGGCTGCCAGGCAATCCCCTCTTCGACCGATTTGGCGACATCATGGCGGAAAATTCGGAAAGGCTCGAACGAAGCCAGGCCGGCGTTGTTGCGGCAGGCGTGATGGAACTGCTGCCAGGCATTGGCAATGCCCGGCATGCGGGGCAGGGCGCCGCCCATCCGTCCGGGGCGTTGGCGGCTGCAGACCACAATCCCGTATCGGTTGTTGTCCAGTTCGCCGACTCGGCATTCCTCAAGCTGCGAAAAAAACGTGACGGCGATCCCGCTTTGATCGAGCGCCCTCAGCCCCTCCTCTCCGGAGGGCAGGCCCCGAGCGGTCTTGTAGGCGGCCAGCAGCAAATCTTGGGGAGCGGAGCTCTTCTCCTCGCCGGGAAAGTGCCAGAAACCGTCACGGGCGTGACGATTGTAAATGCTCTGCTTGGAGCGGACGCTGACCCAGAGGCCGCCGCAGGAATCGTACTCACGGTCCAGGCGCCGGGGCGTTTGAGGCAGGTGACCCGTCGTCAGGAACTCCTGCATGGCCAAGCGGGCCAGTTTGGCCGGGTGCAAGCCTTCCGGTGCCGGCTGTTGATTCCACTCAGGGGCGGGGTATGCCTTGGTGGGGTTGAGCACGATGTCGGGTTCGTCGTCCATGTAGTGCATGAAGTCGGAGTAGATATCGTAGAGCGCCTCCATGTGATAGCCGCGCTGCTCCATGCGGGCGATTCCCCCGTACCATCCGAAGCGCACCAGGCAAAGGCCGCCTTCGACAAAAAACCCCGCCTTTTCCAGGTGCTTGGAGCACTCCGTCATGGTCAGCCCGGAGCTGACCGAATCGTCGATGATGATGACTGGTTCATCCGGATCGACAATGCCTTCGATCCTTTTGCGGGAGCCATGGGCCTTGCGCTCCTTGCGCACCAACAGGCCACGGTAGCGGCCATCAGACTGCAGGATGCAAGAGGAGAGAAGCGGGATGCCGGTGGTGCCCAAAGTAGCCAGTTGGCGGCCCTCGAAGCCCCGCAGCAGGTGCAGCAGGCAGCGGCCCGCCAGTGCCAGGCCTTGCGGCGTCATGGAGACGCACAATGAATCGAGCATCCAGCGGGCCGATTTGCCGTCGCGCGACAAAACGGGCTGAGTGGCGGATCGGTGGAGGATGCCGTCGCGCTGCAGCAGTTCCAGCAGGCGCGCCTTCTCTAAAGCGAAGCTGTCAGCCATCGCTTCTCCGGGCCTAGCTGTTGCTGCCGGATCGATCTGGGTGTTGGTCAGAGGCTCGAACTTCCGGCGCCACCTCCACAATGACCTCGGGCCGAATCTCGGGCGCCACCTCCACAATCGCCTCCGGCCGGATCTCGGGCGCCACCTCCACGACCACTTCCGGAACCGGAATCTTTTCTGCAGCATGCTTGGACGGGCTGGACTCGGTCGAGCGCTCAGTGGCGCTGATCTCGGGCGCCACTTCCACAATCGGGCTGATTTCGGGCGCTACTTCCACAATCGGCCGGATCTCGGGCGCCACCTCCACAATCGGACGGATGTCTTTGACGGACGCATCCTGCGCCTCGGCCGTATGCTCGGTGGCGCTGATCTCGGGCGCCACCTCCACGATGATTTCGGGCGCTACTTCCACAATCGGCCGGATCTCGGGCGCCACCTCCACAATCGGACGGATATCCTTGACGGCCGTATCCTGCGCCTTGGCCGTGTGCTCGGTGGCTCTGACCTCGGGCGCGACTTCCACGATGATCTCGGGCGCCACCTCGACGATCACCTCGGGCTTGATCTCCGGCGCCACCTCCACCACCACCTCCGGAACCGGAATCCTTTCCGCGGCATACTTGGGCGGGCTGGACTCAGGCGCCACTTCCACGATGACTTCGGGCCGGATTTCCGGGATCACCTCGGGCTTGATCTCCGGCGCCACTTCGACGACCACTTCCGGCGCCGGGATTTGGGCCGAATGCCTGGGGAGGCCGGACTCCTGCGTCTCGAGGGCATCGGGAAAGATTTCGGGGGCAACCTCCACAATGGGACCGATCACCGGCTCAGCAGCCTTGGCAGCCATCCCCGATGCCTCCATCGATTTCTTGGGACTGGACTCCGGCGCCACTTCCACAATCACTTCCGGCTTGATCTCGGGTGCCACCTCGACGATTACCTCCGGCTTGACTTCAGGCGCCACCTCGACGACCACTTCGGGCTTGATTTCCGGCTTGACCTCAGGCGCCACTTCGGTGATCACCTCCGGTCGGGGACGCCGTTGGGGGCTGGACTCCGGGGCCACTTCCACAATTACCTCGGGCTTGATTTCCGGCTTGATTTCGGGTGCCACCTCAACGACCACTTCCGGCCTGGGCTTTCTCTCCGGCGCCACTTCGGTAATCACTTCCGGGCGTTGACGTTCGGGACTCGCCTCCGGGGCCACTTCCACGACGGGCCGGTCAGCCCCCGATCCACCGGCATGATAGGAATAATCAGGGTGAGAAGACGGTTGGGAGACTATTTTCGGAGTCTTGTCGCTCATTTCGGCTTTCTCCTGATGAAATCAACCCAGCTCTTGCGAAAGAGGCCTTTTCGCCCGTGCCGGTTTTGCGATATGCTATACCGCCCTTGGACATTTCAAGAACGTGATTGCCAGACTAACCGAGGCTCGGCAAAAATGTCAAGGGTGAATTGACACGCCGGAACCTTCTTGCCTATAATTTCGGTTTTTTTGCCCCCAGGGGCAGGTTGCATGGAGGCGCATCGAAGTGTACGCAATCATACAGACAGGCGGAAAGCAGTACCGGGTATCGGAAGGGGACACGGTTCGGATCGAGCGGATCCCGGGTGAAGTGGGCGACAGCGTTCAGATTGGGGAAGTCCTGATGATCGGCGGAGAGGACACCCGGATCGGCACTCCCCGCCTCGATTGCCAGGTGCAGGCCACCATCACCGAGCAGGGCTTGGGCGCCAAGATTGTGGTCGGCAAGTTCAAGCGCCGCAAGATGTACCGCCGCAAGAGGGGGCACCGCCAACACTTCACCCAGGTCACCATCGATTCAATCGGCCTGACCGA
>JANQFM010000002.1 GCA_028277865.1 Acidobacteriota bacterium | reverse complement strand
ATTGCTGGAGGGCCGCTTTTTCCCCGCCGACCCTTGGCTGGGCGACACAAAAGTGCTCAACGACAGCCGCATCGCCTTCACCCAGGGGCCCTTCGAGTCCATGCCGCCCGAGTTCCAGCGTCATTTGAAAGAGTACCTCTTCGCCGCCGCACGGCATGATCCGGATCAGTCCAGCGCCCATTTGGTGGAACTGGCCCGGGCCGATTCGCCTTCAGCCGATCTGAAGGACTTGCGCCACTGGGTGCGCCAAGTGGCCCCTCTTCGCGACGGCGGATGGGATTTGAAGAGCCGCAACGACAGTGCGGCCGAATTTCTGTTCGTGCAGTGGAAGCTTCTGACCCGCCACGGCTTTCAGCCCAGGCCGCAACTGATCTCCTTTTACAGGGGCCTTTTCCGCATTGCCGCAATGGTCCGCCAATTGGAGGGCAAGCGCGATCTGCTGCTCGAGGCGATTGAAGACCTGCGGCTGTCTTTCGAAGTCCGCAAGGTGGAAAACCAGCTCTCGGTGGGCCGGTTGGCCGAAAACCTGGGTCGAATGACCGACCTGATGGCCAGCTTGCCCGTCCAGCTGGACCAGGCCATCGACCGCATCAACCAGGGCAGCGCCTTTCAGGCGCGCCTGCAGGATGCGGATGGGCGCCGTCGGGACAATTCCCACTGGGCAGTAGCCGCCCTGCTTGTGTTGCTGGCTGCAACCGTGATCCTGGCTCGGCACGCCGCCGCCTCAGGGCTGCAGTGGTGGAGCCAGGCCGCAGCTGTCGTTTTCACGCTCATCGGGGGCGCCTTGCTGTGGGTTCTGTGGAGGAAGTGAGGGAACCGGCTTCATGAAAGCGCCGGAAGGCGAGATGAAACTCGAAGAATTCGCCCGCACGATGCTGCGGGCCGGCTGGGAGCAGTCCCTGAAAACCGCTGCTGGGATGGCCGGGGCTGGTGCATGCCTGCAGCACAATGCTGAGCGCCTGGCTTCGCAGGCTGCCCGAAGCCTGGGGCAGACGGGTTTGCAGGTTGCCCGAGCCTCGGTCAGCGCTGCAGGCGCGGCCGCTCCCTGGCTTTCGGCCGGCCAAGCCTGCCGGGAGCTGGAAAACAAGCTGGCTGTTTTTGAGGACTTCGAACACGTCGAGGAAAAGCTGGGCTTGCCCCGGCAGGGCAGGCCTGATATCGAGGATTGGATCCGGCGCGCCCGTCAGCAAGGCAGCTACCGAGCTGTCTGGATGTGCGAGGGGCTGGGCAGTGCATATGCCCGGCGCTGCTGGAAGGGTCGACCGCCCCAAGGCCTGCTCAATTCCGGCCTTCCCTTGCCCGCGCTTGTTTCCTTGCACGTCGGCATGGGGCTGCTTTTTGCAGAACGGAGCCTGCAGCGCTGGCAAGCCCGAAGCTGCTGGGCGAAGCTGCCCGCCAGCTTGGAGCACTTTCTTCACCTGTGCCGCAGCAACAGCCGACCAGGCTACTTGCAGGCGGCATTCGAGCCCCTGGGCATGGCTTCGCGGCTGCTCTTTCCCTGGACCGTGGAGCCGATCGGTCGCCATCTGGCCTTTTTGGAGCCTCGATTGCTTGACTATTTTTGGCATGGCGTGGGGCGAGCACTTTATTTTGCACCGGCCGGCGCGGCGCCCTTGCCCGGCTGGCAAGACTGGAACCTGCAGCGCTGCCTTGCAGAGGCGCCCGACCGCACGGCACGCCTCAACCTGATGGCCGGACTGAGTTGGGCCATGCTGCTGGTCAACATCCGCCACCCTGAACTGCTGGAGGGCTTCTTGCGCCGCAACCGCATGCATGAGGAGCTGCGGTCGGCTTTTTCGCAGGCAGCAGCGGCAGCGCTGATGATCTGGCGCCTGACGGCCGCGTCCCCGGCTGAGGCTGACCGTTTTGCGGACCATCAGCCGAGCGATCCCGCCCTGCGTGCCCAGTGGAAAGAGTGGGTCGCCGTTCCTTCGCAGCTGGCCATCCGAGAATGCGAACCCTGGATTCAGCGGTTCGACTGCCCGGGCAAGCTCTTCCGCTACCGTTCGCTTTCCCGTCTGTCCGGGCAGCTGGCAGCCGGCAACGGACTGAAATCCGACAACTGACTTAAAGGAGACCAAAATGAGCAACAACCTGTTTGAAGCAGCCTTCCGGCTGCCTTTCGACTCTATGATGTGGGGCGCAAAGATGATGACTGAAGGCATGGGCATGATGGACCGTGCCTGCCGCCAGAGCATGGATTGGATTCCGGGATGGCGTCCGCGTGATGGGTGGGACGATTGCGGCTGCCGGGACAGGCCCTGGGACCGCTGCCGCGATGATAGGGACAGGAAGGACGATTGCGGCAATTGGCCCGGCCGCGGCTGGGACGCTGACCGCCACTGCTCCCGCTTGGTCGAATACGGCATCCTCTACGTCAAGCGGGGCCACGAGAAGGCCTACAGAACCCGTCAGGAACTGGTCACCGGCGACATCACCGAACGGGAGTTCAAAAACGCCAAGATCGCAGAGTTTGTCCGCAGCGGCAAAGGCAAGGGAATTCCGGACAAGGATCTGAAGTACTTGCGGGTGTGGTGCAAGGTGCTGGATACATACCGGCGCAAGCGCTTCCACTTCGAAGAGCGTCAGATCGAAGTGCTGGAAGAGATCCGAGACGAGCTGAAGTCCTAATCATAGCCGGTAGCCGAGGAGGCGAAGGATCGAACAAGCCGGCAAGAGAACTGAGAGTGAAGATTACATCTCTGATCTCCTCTTTCTTGCTTCTTGTCGCTCTTTAAGCATCTTCTTCAACCAAGGAGGCCTGCATGCCGACCGCTGCAAGAAGGAGTTCTGCGTTCAGGCGCAGTGAGCACTTGAGGCCCAAGGACCGGCTGATTCTGCAGCGCGTCGAACCGGCTTTGAGCCGCGGCAAGCAACTGCTTGCTTGGCATCGGCGCAAACAGCGGGACAACGGCTTCGATCAGAAGTTCGAATTGACCCGCACCTTCAACCGACCCGATGAAAGCTACGGGTTTTTCGACCGGGCCCGGGTCGATGGCCAGCTCATGCCCGTCATGGGAAATACCCAGGGAATGTTCTACGACCAGCCCAAGATGCCGCCGGATGACCTGCAGACGGCCGCCCGTTGGATGTGCCGCCAGGTGGGCGAGTTTGTGCTGCACTACTTCCTGCGGGTGAGCGACTTTCAGCTTCCCCGCGAAGTCTTGCCGGACGATCGGGAGCAAGTGCCCCTCCCTTTGCGTCCCTTCAGCATGTGCCCCAGCGACCGTGCCCAGAGGGTGGGCTTCGGCTTTTCGCAGCTCTATTTCAAGCGCAAAGATACGGGACAGGTGGGACGCTTTGCCGAGGAGGACCGCCAGGCCATCGTCAACTTGCGCGAGGTCGGAAGGCGCTACGAATGGATTGTGCTGAGGGTGCAGGTGTTCGACTTTAAGTTCACTTTCGACCTGCTGGGCCCCAGCGCCCCCCAGCTTGTGCTGCCGCTCAACGAAGAGAGCCTGCTGGTCGTCAGCCGCGATTTCATCACCGACCGCAAGGGAGGCGGCGATCGTACAGCCGGGCATTACGGCCTGGGCTACGCCTTTATTGAAGACCCCGAACCCGGGCTGCTGGGCTATGGGCCGGGCCGCTTCAAGGCCGCCTTTCAAACCATCCGCTTTCGGGTCTTGCCCGACGGCCGGGTACGGGTGCGCATGACCTTTGTGGCCAACCGTCCCGACAGCGTCATCAATCTGCCCCTGGATCCCATCGACTGGGGCGTGGGAATGGCAGACATGATGTCCTTCGGGATGGCTTCGCGCTTCCTGGATCCCTTTCGGGAAGCGCTGTCGGGGCGTCCTCGATTGGAAAGCGGCTTCGATCCCGTGCTGACCTACGTGCGCTTGGCCAACCTGATGACCGGAGGGGAGGCTGCCAGGCAACTGTGCATTTCCAAGAGGCAGCTGGAAATCGACTTCCTGGTGCAGCACTTCCGCCAGCACTATCAGACCATTGCCAACTCGCTGATGACATGGCGGCAGATCCGCAACTGGCTGGATCGGGAGTCGCTGCCGAATTGGGTCATCACAGGCAAAAGCGCCTGATGCCCAAGCGTCGCCGGCGGACGCTGCGGGCAAAGCAATAAACCGCTTGGGGCGACAAGCCATGGACAGACATAAGACAGCCCTGGTCCTTTCGGGAGGAGGCGCCGACAGCGCCTATGGCGTCGGCGTGCTCAAGGCGCTGGCACGCAAGGGCCGAGCGGACGGCTCACCCATCCGCCCCCGCATCATGACCGGCACATCGGCCGGCGCCTACAACGCGGCCTTTTTGACCTCGCGCCTCAGGGCCGACGGTTTTCTGGGCGCTGTCGAGCGGCTGGAGGAAACCTGGCGCCGACGCGTCGCCGGCACCCCCTACCGCTGCGGCAACGGCGTCTTCCGCTACCTGGGCGATCCGGTTACAGCCCTGGACCCGCGCTGCTTCATCAGCCAGCCCTTCCAGCAGGCAGGCCGGCTTGCGCAAGACGGCGCCGCAATGGTCCGCAACCTCCTGAACGGCGTAAACCAATTCGTCAGCGCCGAGGAAGGCGACTTGGTGGAACGGCTGCTCAACACCATCAGCCTCTGTTCGCTGGTCACCATCGAGCCATTGCGGCAAACCATCGCCGAGACGATATCGATGCAGGCCATTCGGCGCGCCGCCGTCCAACTGGTGGTCACCGCCATCCGTTGGAGCGACGGACAGATGAGGCTTTTCCGCAACCAGGAGTTCAGCCAGCGAAAAGGGGATGACATCATCCTGGCCTCTTCCGCCATCCCCGGCTTTTTCCCGCCGGTTGAGATTGACGGGCAGCCCTTCGTCGACGGCGGAGTGCTCATGAACACCCCTCTCAGGCCCGCCATCCGAGCCGGCGCCGACGAGATCTACATCACCTACTTCGACCCCGATGTGAGCCGCATCCCCGTCCGTTCCATGGAAAGCACTCTGGACGCCCTTTACCGAACCATGGTCATTTCCTGGGCGGCGCGCATCAACCGGGATGTGCGCGAAGCCTCGTTGGTCAACCGTGTCATCCGCCATTTCAGCCGGGATCTGCAAGCCGACCCCGCAGCGCTCGACTTCCTGCAGCGGGTCTTCGGCAAGAGGCCGGGATTCAAACGCCGCGTCCTCACCATCCACCGCTTTCATCCCCGCGACGACCTGGGAGGTGCACTGGGCATTCTCAATTTTGAATCCGGGCGCGTTGCCAAGCTGATCGAGAGGGGTTACCGCGACACCATGGAGCATGACTGCCAGGCCTCGGGATGTGCCGGAGTGGCGGCAGATGCGCCAGTACCTCTATACGAGGAACGCCGGGGGGAAGGCAAACAAGCCGAAACGAGGTGGCCAAGCCGCTGACTACAGGGGAAGAAGGGGTTCTTTCTCATTTGCGGCAGATCGGCACTTTCGAACAGGGAGAAACTAAGAATGGCAGACAAGGATCTCAGAGACAAGAAAGTCAAGGTCATGACCTACCGCGTCCTCTTCCTCAAGAGAGGGTTGGAGGCGGCCTTTGCAGAGCAGGAGGAGCTGCTGCACGAGGACATGACATCCCAGGAGCTCAAGACTTGGAAGATCGCCGAGTTCGTGCGCGCACTTCCTCATGTCAATCAGCCTCAGAAGTGGAAAAGGAAGCATTACCCGCCGCAGGCTGAAGACGGCAAGATCGTCGCATTGCCCGACAAGGATCTGAAATACCTGGATGTCCACTGCAGCACCGAGGCCTGTTTCAGGCCTGAGCCATTCCGCTACCGCAAGAGAAAGATCAAGGTGCTGGAAGAGATCCGCGACCGGCTTTCCGAGCCTGCAGACGGGCATCGCGTGCGCCTGCCCCAAAGCGGGCTGCTGGGCGGCGCCCTCGATCCGGATCGCAGCCAATTCGGGGACGAGTTCTTCCACTTCCCGGACTTCATGGGGCAACGTCCCGCGCCGGGCGGCACCAAGCTGACCGGCTGGATCATCCTCCGCTTTGACAAGCCTCAGGGCGATTGGGTCGATTTCGACATCCTCTACTTCGGATGGGGCAGCTATGACGAGATTTTTTGGGGCGGCGGACAGGTCTACGAGTTCCGCCGCAACCGTGCCCTGCCCTTTCCGCTGCCCAATATCGGCCCCATCCCCACCCCCAATCGCGCCCGCCTCAACCTGCGGACAGGCAAAGTGAAAAATGTGGAAATCCATTCCGTTTTCCAGAATTCCACCATCGGGGAAGTGGACCGCCTCAACCGCATCGGCTTCGCCTTCCCTTTCTTTTATCCGCCTGCGCCGCCCTTGACCGAAGTGCTGCGCAAGAAGCTCAGGATTCCGCCCGACCTTCCGATTTACGGCGATGTCGAACTCGATCTGGACAGGGAGGGGAACATCATCAGCTTCCGATTGGAATCTCAGACCGTCGCCCCGGTGACTGTCTTCCCCTTCATCAAGGAACTGCAGGTGCTCTTCCCGCCCTTTGCCTGGTCTCCGGGAGGCCAGTTTTACTTCGCCAACCCGGCAAGGTGCCTGCCGGGCACGCCGCCGGACGATTGCCCCAATGATCCCAACGGAGTGGCCCTGCCCGGCGACGCCTTCTTCCACCCCCACTTCGAATTGACCGCTCCGGCAACAGCCGAACTGCCCGCCCGGGCGCCGGCGCCGGCCTGTCCGCCGGAACCCATCTCCTCCGCCCTGCTGGTGGCAGCGCGGGGACGCCTCTTCCAGATCGGCGGCTTGAACGACTCGGGAGTCACAGGCGCTGTGCGGATTTATGACGCGGCCAAAAACGAATGGAGCGACGGGACCGAGTTGCCCACCCCTGTGCACTCGGCTTCAGGAGGCGTGATCGACCGGCATATTTACGTGGCCGGCGGCTGGGCTGACGCAAAAGCGACCCGATCCTCCTCGAAGCTTCAAGTCCTCGATTTGGATACCATGAAGTGGCGCCGGGGCAAGCCCTTGCCCGTCCCGGTCGCAGAGGCGGCCGGCACTGCAGTGGGCGGCCAACTGCTTGTGGCCAGCGGCCGCACCAAAAAGGCCGGCGCTGCCGATTCGATCACCCGCGCCTTTCAGATTTACGATCCGCAAAAGGATGCGTGGCGGCAGGGGTCCGCCGCGACCGTGCCTTCAGCCGGCGCGGCCGCTGTTGAAGCGCAGGGCAAATTCTTCATGATCAACGGCATTTTGCCCTCCGGCAACCTTTCGAACCGCGTATCGATCTACGACCCGCAATCCGGCCAGTGGGGGCTGGGGCCGGAAACCCGCCGGGGCGCCTGCGAGTGCGTGGCCGGGGTGGCCAACCGGCGAATCTTACTCTTCGGCGGCAGGGCGCTGCGCGGCTGGACGACGCAACGTACCCGCACTTTGGAGCTCGACCGCCTGGATGAATGGCACCGCGATCCCCTCGGTACCGACCCCTGGCGGGGTGGCGTGTCGGGCTTGCTCCCCACGGCGGGCAGCGGAGCCGCCGTCCTGGGCGGCACTTTTTTCGTGGTGGGAGGGCGTGTGCAGACCGCAGCCGACGATGCGCCCGGCGTCAACACCAATGCGGTGCAGGCCTTCAATCCCTTTGCCGGCTGGAGGGCATGCGATCGGCCCCTCATCACCTCTTACGACATCCTCAACGCCGCCTCGCTCAACGCCAACGCCTTTTACATCAAGCCCGAAAATCCCCAGGTGGGGATCGTGCGCGGGCTCATGACCCTCAGCCCTGCCAGCCGTGCCGTGCTGTTCGGCTTCAACCTGGCCAGCCAGGGAGGACAGGCCTCACCCGGACAGCCCCCGCTTACCGAATTGGACGGCTTGAGCATCGAGATCGATGGGCAGCCCGCCTTCATGCTTTCTGTGCGTCCCAGCCCTGCGCCTTTGCAGGATCGGATCGACTTCCTGGTCCCTCCCGGCCTCAAAGTGCGCTCCAGGCCTGCAGGCGCCACTTTGCGAGTCATCAAGAAGAGTTCCGATGGCAGGCAGCAAACCGCTACGGCTCGCTTTTACCTGCGCTCCACGGCGCCGGGGATCTTCATTTACAGCTACGGCGAGGCCCGCGAGCCCTATTTCCTCAATGGCTCTTCGCTGGTGGCCTGCAATCCCGACAAGACCTTCAACGCCGCCGTCCAACCTGCAGTTCCGGGAGACGCCCTGACGATCTATGCCACCGGCTTGGCGGCATTGGCCGCCAAGAAGGATGGCGCCAAGGCGTTGAAGGCGGAAATCGCCGGGCAGAAAGTTTCGGTAGCCTCCCTGGCGCCCGACAAAGACCGTCCGGGTGTGCAGTTGGTCACGCTCCGGATTCCCAAGGACTTTAAGGAATTCTCCAACAACGTGCCCATCCGGTTGCAGGCGGACGGCGTTGCATCCAACCTTGTGGTGGCGGCGGTGGCAGAAAAGCTGATCCGCCCGACTCCCCCTGTGCCTTGCCAGATGGGCGTCGGCATCTTCGTAGATGGCCAAACACCCCAGCCATGAACAGGGGCGCCGGCAATAACAGAAAAATGGAATTCCAGCAGCCCCTGCTGCGACGCGCTTTTGGGTGAGTTCCAGACCATGCTGCGGACCAGTAAAAAGAAGCTTTTCCTCTGGGTCGGACTGACCCTGCTCTTGCTGCCCGTTGCCTTGGCGATCTGGCTGGGCACCGCATTCCCGGGATTCAGCCAGGGACTGCTGGCCGACCTTCGCCTGGCTTCCTGGAACGAAAACTATCAGCAGTACCGATTCCTCTACTACTACGCCGAGATGTATGCCCGGCTGCAGCGCCTCGACCCCGAGGGATGGGTCGGCTTGCCCCCTCCCTCTGCCAAGGAAAGCGACCTGCAAAAGGGGCTGGTCTCCTTTCATCGGGGCGAATTCGCTCAGGCGGCCCGCCAGGTTCGCTCTCACATCCGTCGACAGGGCGAAAGCGAGTCGGCCCTTTTTTGGCTGGCCAACGCGTTGATGCGCCAAGCCGAGGCGGACAACTGCCTCGCCAGCCTGGCGGCCGGCAACGGCATGCACGAGGGAGATCTGACCCGCATGTGCAGCCTGCCCCTGGAGTTCCCCCATCACAAGGAGCAGGCCAGCCGGCAAGCCGCCGTCCTGCTTGAAAAGCTGCTCGACGACTACAGCCCGCAGGATCCTCTTTACCGATGGCTGCTCAACTTCTGCTACATGACTCTGGGGGGCTATCCGGAGGAGGTGCCAAAGCGCTACCGTATTCAAAATGCCTTTACCGAGTCCTTTTACGGAGATGGAAAGCGGCAGGCAAACAGCCGGCACGCCGGACTGGACTTTCGCGACCGTGCCCGCCATCTGGGCGTCGACACCCTGGACGCCGGCAAGGGCGTGGCTGTCGAGGACTTCGACGGCGACGGTTGGATGGACATCGTCACGGGCGGCACCTTCGGGCCTTTGCGCTACTATCGCAACCTGCAGGGCCGCGCCTTCCGCGATGCCACTGCCGAGGCCGGCCTGGACGGCATCTTGCAGCCCTACATCATCAGCGCCGCCGACTACGACAACGACGGCTGGATGGATCTGTTCGCCTCGCGGCCTTTCCAGCACTTTCAACTGATGCGCAACAGGGGGGACGGCTCTTTCGAGGACGTGACCTTCTCGTCCGGCTTGCTGCAAGCCGAACCAGGACCCGACCAAGCCGTCTACAGTTGCGTGTCAGCCTGGGGCGACGTCGACAATGACGGCGACCTGGACCTGATGCTGGCCCAGTTCGGGCAGAAGCTGCCTTTCTCGCGGGGCCTGCTGGCACGCCGCCCCATGCCCTCGCGCCTGTTCCTCAACCAGTCGGGCCGTTTCGTGGACGGCACGGCCCGATGGGGGTTGGAGGATATCCTTGAGGACCGCATATTCCTGGGCGCCGCCTTCGGCGACTACGACCGGGATGGCTGGGCTGACCTGTTCCTATCCAGCTTCACGCGCGGGCAAAGCGTCCTGCTGCGCAACCTGCAGGGTCGCCGCCTGGAGCCGACCTCCCTGATCCCTGCCGGCCAGCCCGGATTCATGGCCGCCTTCGTCGACGTGGACCACGATGGCCGCCTGGACCTCTTCCAGGGCAGCCAGAGCCCTGCCCGCATCGCCGTTGAAAACACAGTCTTTGGCCGCGACCCACATCTGAATGCCGCCAAGATCTTCCTGCAAGGCGCAGGCGGGTTCAGCCTGCGGGCCGACCTGTTCCGCAACCCGATGCCCGCAGGGACCATGGGCGCCAACTTCGGCGACCTCGACAACGACGGCTGCTACGACTTTTATCTGGGCACGGGCAATCCTGAGTCCTGGTACGTGCTGCCCAACCTGATGTACCGGGGGGAACTGGAAGGAACAGGCTGCACCGGCCGGATGAGCAATATCTCCATGCTCTTCGGATTCGGGACTATCCAAAAGGGCCATGGAATCGTCTTTTTTGACTTTGACAATGACGGCGATCAGGACGTCTACTCCAGCCTGGGAGGCATGTGGCCCGGCGATGCCTGGCCCAACCAGCTCTTTGTCAACCAAAGCAGCCGGTGGCCCAGCTGGGTCAAAATTCGCTTGAGAGGTCGCCGCAGCAACCGCTTCGGGCTGGGCGCCGTCATCCGGGTGGAGGCCCAAGACCCTTCGGGCGAGGCCATCATCCGCAGCCACCTGATGGACAATGGGACAGGTTTCGGAAGCACCCCCTACCTGGCCCACATCGGCCTGATGGACGCCGACTCGATCCGCCGAGTCGAAGTGGCTTGGCCTGCCTCCGGCTGCCGCGGCCTGTATGAGGCACAGTTGGGGCAGCTGAACTGGCTGGACGAAGAGGATTGCCTGAATTCCCGCTCGGCCGACGCCGCAGCAAAGTGACCTGGGAGAAAACATGGTTCCAGTGTCGAGCAAAGCCGCCGAAACAGACTATCCGCCGCCTTCGCCTGTCGGGCCGGTGAACCTTCTGGTTTATGCTGCGGACTGGACTTGGCGTGGGATGCCCCGTCAAATAAAGCACTTCATTTGGCCGAGTCCGCGCTCCGTCCGGATTTCGTGCTTGAAGCCACTCAACGGCGGTCCCCTTTGCAGCGGCGCAAATCTGCGAAACGATTTTTTGAGGTGATGCGATGAATCAAGCCAAACCAAAAGATCCCCGGCAGCATTTCGACGTGGTTGTGTTGGGGGCCGGCCTGGCCGGGCTTTCCTTGTGCCGCCAGCTGCTGATGTCCACCGGCAAGCGGGTCTTGCTGCTTGAAAAGCGCTCCCAGATTCCGCCCAGGCAACAGAAGGTGGGCGAGTCGCTGGTTCAGGTGGCCGGCTATTACTTCGGACGGGTGCTCGACTTGGAGGAGTACCTGCTCTGCAACCACTACATGAAATACAACCTGCGCTTTTACTGGAAGAGCGCTGCAAGGGGCAACGACGGCTTTGAGGACTACAGCCAGGCTTACATCCGCACTTTCTCCAACATCGGCTGCTACCAGCTGGACCGCAATACCCTGGAGGGAGAGCTGCTGCGCTTGAATCGGCAAAGCGACCGCTTCGCGTACCGGGCGCCGGTGCGGCTGAAGGCCGTGGAGCTTGCAGAAGGCGTCCGGGAACCGCACCTCATCCGCTTCCGCCAGGACGGAGCCGAAGTGAGCGTCACGGCCCAATGGGTGGTCGACTGCACGGGGCGCAACAGGTTTTTGGCCCGGCGCAAGAAGCTGCAGGAGCAAAATGCCATCCGCCACGGAGCATCCTTTTTCTGGGTGGACGGCCTAGTGAACATCGACAAGCTGACTTGCGGCGACAAGAATCAGGTCCGCCTCAAAAGGCAGCGCCGCGACCAGGGCCACCTGCCCGTCTGGCTGGCCACCAATCACTTCTGCGGCGAAGGCTTCTGGTTTTGGGTCATTCCCTTGCAGGGCAAGACCAGCTTGGGGCTGGTTTACGACAAACGCCTCATCAGCCACGACCAAGTGGCCGGCGCCAAAAAGCTGACCGACTGGGTGTGCCGCGAGTTTCCGCTCTTCGCTCACGACCTGCCCCATCGCAAGGTGCTCGATGAAGCCTGGCTGAAGGACTATTCCTACGGCTGCCGCCAAACCATCGACGCGGGACGCTGGGCACTGGCCGGAGAATCGGGACGATTCACCGACCCCCTTTACAGCCCGGGCAGCGACCTGATTTCGATCTACAACACCCTGATCGTGGACGCCGTCCAGACCCAGGATGCGGCTGAGCTGGCCGCCAAATGCCACCTTTACGAGCAGTTGATGAGGACCGTCTACGATGCCTATGTGCCGGCCTATGCCGTCAGCTACGACGCCCTGGGGGACCAGGAATGCTTCGTCCTCAAGTACACCTGGGAGCTGAGCGTCTACTTCGCCTTTTATGTCTTCCCCTTCATCAACGATCTGCTCACCGACCGTGAATTCCTGATTCCCTTCTTCAACCGCTTCGGGCGCCTGGGGCCTGTCAATCGGGGCTTGCAGCAACTGCTCAGCGACTTCTGCCAGTGGAAAAAAGCCCATCGCGCGCCCCTGTCCGAGCCGGTTTTCCACGAGTTCACCGACATCCCTTACCTCAAGCGCAGCGAAGAAGCCTTCTACAAGGTGGGCCTCACTGCCGAGGAGGCTGTCCAAGTACTCAAGGACCAGCTGGGGCACCTGCGCGAGCTGGCCCGGTTCACGGTGGCTCACGTTGCTTCGGTGGTGCTGGGGGAGCCTCGGGCGGCAGTCAACCGTCAATTCGTGGCGGGGATCGATTTAAAGGACATCCGCTTCGATCCTGAAGAAATGCGAAGCCGCTACAGCGAGTGCGTCGGCTGCCTGGAAGATTATCCCTGGCCATTCGATCCCGGCGTCATGGACGTTTTCCGAACCGAAGGCCCAAAGGAGGGGGAACCGGCAAAGTCCACCCAAAGCCGTCGCGAAATCCTGGCATAACTGCGGACCCAGGGGTAAGCCGATTCACAGGCATCCTTGCCTGTGATGTGAAAGAGGCGCTGCAAAGGTCGCATTTGTGCGACACAGGCAGGGCCGCCGCCAAGTAGGCCAACCGCCTTCAGGGCGCTCCGAATCTCAACGCGCCTGACCCACCTCAAAGCTGGAAAGCTGAAACCCTCCTCCCGTCCTCAGCGCGGTGATGATGAGCGGGATGTCGGACTCGATGAGCAAAGAGCCTTCGAAACTGTCCCCGGACAGGATGGGGAACAATTCATCAATGAATTGGGCCAGCTGGGCGCCGGGCGCAAAGGAGAGCAGGACGAGTTGGGCAACCTCGTCTCCGGCCGAGTCCTTGAGGGTCAGTGTAATGTTTGCCGGGACAGCGGTCGGATTGGCAAAGGCCACACCGGTGCTCAGGAGTTGTGTCCCTCCGTCGGGGGTCGGGATCTCTCTCAGTTCGATCGCCACCACCCCTTGCCCGGTGGGGCCTGACTGGCGTACGCCTGCCTCGAAAAGGACGGCTCCTGCATCGCTGAACTGAAACAGGGAGCTGCCCCGCAGCCCGGGGCAACGGTCCGGGCAGTCGGGATCCACCCGGATCCACCCGCTTTGCAAAACGTCGCCGCCCTGAGTTTGAATCTTGCCCGATCCCAGGGCAGGGATGCTGAAGGGGACGGCGGCGGTATCGCCCACGATCCCTTCGACAGGCAGGGGCAGCGGATCGCCGTTGGTGTCGAAGAAGCGGATGGTGCCGCTGATCTCCTCGTCGCCGACATTCGACAGGGCGAGCAGGGTCGACTGGCCGAGTCCGTTGGCCATTTGGGCAAAGAACAGCTGGTCGGAAGGCTTATAGACCTCCACCTGCCAGCTGCTGCCCGCCCCCCGTCCCGAAACCGAAGAGGGAGTCGAGGCTGATGGGACCAGCATGAAGACCAGACCGTCCGCCAGGGTCATCCCTCGCAGGCCGGGCCTTTCGATGCTCCACAGAAGATCGCCGGAAAAAGCGTCGCGCACCCGCACACGTCCCGAGCCGGAGTTGTAGTACCAGATCTGGTTGTTGGCCACAGCGGCGTGATCCAGTCCCGGGCTGTCTTCTGTGACCGACCAGAGGAGATCGCCCGAACCCGGGCCGCAGCCCGGCGTGCAATCCGGATTGTAGGCCCGCACCTCGGCCACTCCGCTGCCGTCGCCGGCATTATCGGACTGAAAGGCGTAGAGGCGGTCATAGGCCAGGGCGATCCCTGGGTTGGGCGCCAGCCCGAAGTCCGCCACCGACCAGACCGGCCCGCTGCCGTCGCGGGCGTCCAATGCGCCGACGGCGCCTGAACCGGACAGGAAGACATATTTTTCAGTTGCGATGATCGACGTGCCGCCTGGCAAACCCAGTGGATCGCTCCTCCAAACCGTGCTGCCGTCGGCGGAGTTGAGGGCGTTCACCACCGAATCCTCTCCCAAGAAGTAGATCCTCTCGCCCTGCATGGCCAGAGGGGCGGCGGCAGTGGTGGTGCCGTTTTGCCAAAGGACAATCCCCGAATCGGCTTCTCGCGCCGCTACCCCGGAGAAGCCGTGGTAGAGGGCCAAATCGCCGCTGACCAGGGGCGCACGCCCGTTGGTGTCCCCCAGCGAGCCATCCGTCCAGGCCAAAGTGGCCTCCGGCATGGTCGAGATATCGACTGCCATGACCGTTGAGGCGCCTGCCAGGAGCACGATGTCCTGGGCGAAGGAAGGTGAATATTCCAGGCCGACAACCATGACCGTCGAGGCGTCTCCCATCAGCACGATGTCCTGGGCCAAGGAAGGCGACGGGTTGACAACCACGCCGAAGGGCATCTCGAAAACGGTCAGCACGCAGTTGGGATCGTCCGGGGCCGTGCAGGCGGGATCCGCCCCAGGATCCAACACTCCAAAAACGAAGTACCGGACCTCTCCGTTGATGTCGATATCCCCCACTACGACCATGCTTTGGCCGGGCCGTGCAGAAAACACCGACCGGCCCGCATATTCGAAGGGCAAAAAGACGGTTGGATCCTGGACGGACGAGGGCAAGGGAACCGACCTGATCAGATTGACGGGCACGGTCAGGTCTCCCATATCGGCATTGAGGCCGGTCCTCTGACCATTGAACCCGGCGGTGTACTGATCCCCCACATTCTGTGCAGAACCCCATATCGTCATGCTGAAAAGCAAAAGCCAGGGAATCGACTTGCTCATAATCTTCCTCCTTTTGAAGCCATCAATCGGCAGCAAGTATGCACGGGGCGGCTGACGACGTATCTTGGTCATGGACGAGCCTGGGCGCCAGCCTGGGTCATCGGTGGCCCTGTAATCCGGAGCGCATTATATATCCCTCATCAGGGCGGCCTGCAGGGACACACGTCGGTTGTCCGCCTGATTTTGGGCGTGATCGCCGAAGTCATCCCAGTTGCCAGTTGTCAGTTGTCAGTTGTCAGGGCAGAGAAGGAAGGCTCTGGGGCTGCAAAAAGCTGCCCAACTCCACTCTCCGCTTCCGGCTCTCTGCGCGCTTTAGCGTCAAACAATCTGCCGGTCTCCAGTAAACTCCTGCTGCCAACTGCCAACTGCCAACTGCCAACTGCCAACTGCCAACTGCCAACTGCCAACTGCCTCTCCTTTGATTCGCTGCGCCTCACGTGAGAATATCCCTGGCAATGCGCCACAGAATCGGCCTGGTTGCCGGACCGCTGCTCTTTTTGATGGCCTGCCTGCTCCCCGCTCCCGAGGGACTGGGCAGGCCGGGCCTGATCGTACTGGCCGCCGCTGCTTGGATGGCCGTCTGGTGGCTGACCGAAGCAATCCCAATCCCCGCCACTGCCCTGCTGCCCTTGGTCCTCTTTCCGCTTTGCGGAATTTCTTTCGCCCAACAGGTCTCGCAATCCTACATGGATCGCAACATCGTCCTTTTCATGGGAGGGTTCTTTTTGGCTCAGGCCATCCAAAAGTGGAACCTGCATCGCCGAATGGCCTTGTGGGTGCTGGTTGGCATAGGGACGCATCCGGCAAGGCTGGTGCTGGGGTTCATGCTGGCCACCGCTTTTCTTTCCATGTGGGTCAGCAACACAGCCACTGCCATCATGATGCTGCCCATCGCCACTGCCGTCCTGGGCCAGCTGACCCGCAACGGGCTGGCTGAGGATTCGCGCTTGCCCATCGTCCTGATGCTGGCCATCGCCTATTCCGCCAGCATCGGAGGCGTGGCTACCTTGATCGGGACCCCTCCCAACATCGTGCTGGCCAGCCAGTACGCCTCGCTCTTCCCCGATCGCCCCGAGATCGGCTTCGTGCAGTGGATGGCGGTGGGGTTGCCCCTGTCGGCGCTCTTCATCCCCCTGGTGTGGGTCTACTTGACCCGCATCTACTCCAAGATCTCGCAGGAGCCGATGCTGGCGGGTGCCGAATACCTGTCGCAAGAGCAGCGAAGGCTGGGGGGCATGGGCCGGGGAGAAAAATGGGTCTCGGCCGTTTTCGTTCTCGCCGCCCTGGGATGGATCTTCCGGCGCGACTTGGACTTGGGCGGCGTGGTGATTCCGGGTTGGGCCTCACTGCTGGGGGTGGCCGAGACCACTCACGATTCGACCGTGGCCATGTTGGTTTCCTTGCTGCTTTTTTGCATCCCGGTGAGCTGGCGCAGGAGGGAGTTCTTGATGGACTGGGAATCGGCACGGCAGATTCCCTGGGGGATCCTGGTCCTCTTCGGAGGGGGGATCGCCCTGGCCGGCGCCGTCCGAGACACCGGGCTGGCCGCCTGGATCGGCAACGGGCTGAGCTTTTTCGGCGGATTGCCCGAAGTGGCTTTGATACTGGTCATTTGCCTGACCATCACCTTTCTGACCGAAGTCACCTCCAACACGGCGGTGGCCACCATCTTCTTGCCCATTCTGGCCGGATTGGCCGGGGCGCTCGAGATGTCCCCATTGCTGCTCATGGTGCCGGGAGCGATCTCGGCCTCCTGCGCCTTCATGCTGCCTGTGGCCACGCCTCCCAACGCCATCGTCTTCGCCAGCAAGCATGTCACCATGCCTCAGATGAGCCGGGCCGGTCTGCGGCTCAATATTTTGGGGGGCGTCTTGACCACGCTTCTGGTCTATGGCTGCGTCGAATGGGTTTTCGCCTGAGAGATTTCAGGCAGGATGAACGGGTACC
>JANQFM010001119.1 GCA_028277865.1 Acidobacteriota bacterium | reverse complement strand
TCCGACGGCGACGGACGGCTTCGCCCCATGCGCCCGCCCGACCTGCGTGAAGCGCTTTACAAGGCACTCCGGCGAACGGACGGGACGATTCAGGTAGTGGCCAGCCTGGCCTTGCCTGGAAAGATCCTGGGTCCCTTCGAGTTTTACGGCACGCGCCCGGACGACCCCAACGACATCTTTGCTCACCAGGACCGCCGAGAGCTGCGCGGCTACCGTATCTTTGCCGCCTGGCTCAACCATAATGACTCGGATGCCGCCAACACATTGGATACCTATGTGACTGAGGGCGGCGCCGGCTTCGTCCGCCACCATCTCATCGATTTTGGCAGCACCCTGGGCAGCGGAGGGGTGCATCCCCATTATCACCAGGACGGGTATGAGCATTACTTCGATGATCTGAAGCCCACCTTGAAGTCCGGCCTGACGTTGGGCATCCTGGACCGAAGTTGGCAACGCATCGATTTCCCGGATCATCCCAAAATCGGCCGTTTCGAAGCCGACTATTTCCAGCCGCAGAACTGGAAGCCCGACTACCCCAACCCCGCTTTTAATCGCATGACTGAAGAGGACGCCTTCTGGGCCGCCCGAATCCTGGTGCGATTTACGAACGAGCGTATCCGATGGATCGTCCAGACCGGCCGGATCTCCGACCGGGAGGCCGAGGACTACCTGATCCATATCCTGATCCGCCGCCGCGACAAGATCCTGGATCACTACCTGCGTCGGCTCAATCCCCTTTGCAGCTTTCGGATTGAAGCTGTCGGGCCGAAGCCGGAGCTTGTCTTTTCAAACCTGGGCTCCGAACAAGGCTTGGGATGGGTGCAAGGCTACCAGTACCGCTGGTTTCGCTTCGACAATGCGTCGGGGAAGTCGGCACCCGTAGGCGAAATCCGCCAAGTCCGTCATGAACGTGTCCCTTTGCCTGATGAATCGGCGCCTTATCTCATGGTCCGCATCCGCACTATGGGGTCGGGGATCGCCGGCTGGGAAGAGCCGGTGGAGGTTTTCATCCGCAGAGGCACTCCAGAGACGGTCGTCGGCATTGATTGGGAACCCCGCCCCCAACCGTAAATGCCACAGAGGCACAAAGGACACAGAGGCCAGAGAGGAGGTATCCTAATTCTCTGTGGAATCAGTGTCTGCATGGCTGGAGTGGAGAACGATGAGAATGACCGTGCCGGCCCTCGCCCTGGCTGCCACCCTGTGCCACCTTGCGGCTCAACCGGCTTCGGAGCAGGCCAGCCGGTACTGGCCGCAATGGCGCGGGCCTTTGGGCACTGGAGTGGCGCCGCAGGCCGATCCGCCAGTGGAATGGAGCGAAAGCAAGAACATCCGTTGGAAGCTGGCCCTGCCGGGCAAAGGGCATTCCACGCCGGTCATTTGGGGAGATCGTATTTTTTTAACAGCCGCCGTCCCTTTTGGCAGCCCTTCGAAGCCCAGATACGACAACGCCCCCGGTGCGCATGACAGCCAACCCGTCACCCACCATCACGAGTTCGTGGCCCTGGCCGTCAGCCGAAGCGAAGGGAAGATCCTCTGGCAGCGAACGCTCCATAGGGAATTGCCTCACGAGGGCGGGCATTACACCGGCAGCCTGGCCTCCAACTCGCCGGTCACCGATGGCGAGCACCTGTTTGCCTACTTCGGATCGCGCGGGCTTTACTGCCTGGACCTGGACGGTCAGCTTGTGTGGAAAAAAGACCTCGGCCAAATGCGGACCTTGCACGCCCACGGGGAGGGCAGCTCGCCGGCGTTGCACGGCAACACGCTGGTCGTCAACTGGGACCACGAAGGCCAGTCGTTTGTGGTCGCATTGGACAAGAGTACTGGCCAACAGCTCTGGAAGGCGACCCGCGATGAGGTCACCTCTTGGGCGACGCCCATCGTGGTGGAGCAGGGGGGAAGGCCGCAGGCCATCGTCAGCGGCACCAACCGCCTGCGCGGCTACGACCTGGCCAGCGGCCAAGTCATCTGGGAATGCGCAGGGCTGTCGCGAAACGTCGTCGCCTCTCCTGTGGCCTCTGACGGCATGGTCTTTGCCGCCAGCAGCTATGACAAGCGAGCATTGCTCGCCATCCGTCTCGACGGCGCCCAAGGCGACATCACTGCAACCAGCCAGGTTGCCTGGACCCGAAGCCAGCGCACTCCCTACGTGCCCTCGCCGCTGCTTTACGATGGCTGGCTCTACTTCCTGCGTCATTACCAGGGCATCCTCACTCGCCTGAAGGCCCAAACCGGAGAAGAGCCGTCCGGCCCCTTCCGGCTGGCCGGCATCCGCAACGTCTACGCCTCGCCGGTGGCCGCCGCCGGCCGCATCTACATCACCGACCTGGACGGCGCCACGCTGGTCATCCGCCACGGCGATGCCCCCCGGATGCTGGCCCTCAACCGGCTCAATGACAGCTTCAGCGCCTCAGCGGCTGTTGTCGCAGGGGAGATCTATTTGCGGGGGCAGCGGTACTTGTATTGCGTTGCCGAAGAATAGTCCCGGCTGCTGTTCAAGCGGCGCTTGCGTGAGCAGCAGCCTTTCCAAGGCAAGATGCCTGTGGGATAAGGCACTTCAAGTGCCTCTTGAGGCGCGTCAGGGAGCCTAAAAGAACTCTCCCACCGCATGGTCTTCGATGAATGAATTCAGGCGCTGCAGATCGGCCCTGCGCCAGGCT
Source organism: Acidobacteriota bacterium (assembly GCA_028277865.1). Taxonomy (GTDB): domain Bacteria; phylum Acidobacteriota; class UBA6911; order RPQK01; family DATIPO01; genus JANQFM01. The sequence goes on along the minus strand of JANQFM010001119.1, from coordinate 10,117 downwards.
CGGCGCTCCTGGCTGGAATTGTCGCACAGCACTGTCGCAGCCACCGTAACAAGGAGCTTTGCACAGATAGAACGCTGGTAGTCAATCCAGCACTGGTCAAAGCTGTACCCTTGCACCCCGTAACGCACAAGCAGTCCATGATAGGTCTCCAGCAGGCGCCTTTCAGATTGACGGCGCAGCGATACTGGGACGGAGCTGACCATAAAGTAGGTCACATCGCTGACGCCTTTGCCTCGAGCGGCCAGTTCCCAGTCGAGCAATACAAGAGAAGGCGTTGTGCCCCCTTTGCCGAAGAGGAGGTTGTCTGCATGCACGTCGCCGTGGACACAAGTGACCGGGGATTCAGCCAGCGGATCGAAGGCCCTGCTCATATTTTCGGCGAGACGCTTCCCGACTTCCCAAAAAGCGTCGGGTATTCGCTGATCTGACAGAATTTCTCTTAGGCACTGTGGATAGCAGGACCACCAGCGCTGAAATGGGCATTCGGCCAAGCTATTGATGAAGGGCAGCCACTTCATTTTGCGGAACTGCGGGCTCTCCCAATAGCCTGCGTGCATTCGGGCAAGTTTCCGGATGACGAGTTCGACGTCCTTGAAGGTGCACCCAGCAGTGAGGTTGGCCCTTCGCAAGTGGCTCAGATCCTCCAACAGCAGGACGCTGACCCCTTTTTTGCGATCGATGGCCGCATAGTGGCAGCAGGGCGTCCGCAAGCCTATTTGCAGAGCGGTTTTTTTATAAAAGCGGATTTCCCGTTCACTCGAATTCTGTTGGAAATCATATCCGTGCGGATAGATGGGCGAGAACTTCCCGACCAGTGAGGCGGGAACGCCCTTCTCCGCCCCGCTGTATTGGAGGCCTAGACGGACCAATTCGCCGCTAAAGGCTTGTTCCACCCCGAAGGGCCGCATCCGGAAAGACTTCACCCTGGCTTGGCCGATTGTCTGGGTGCTGCGCAGAGCTTCGGTCAGCCAATCCGAAGTGACGTCCTCCGGGCGGGCGGGAATCCCCCTCATCTTGTTTTCGGACCTCGATTGCTGTGTTCGTCAATCCGGCGATTTGAAAGCCGACGACCTGTTTACTGTTTTGCCAATCCAGGTTAATCGATACGGTTGACGCCCGCAAGCGGCGAGCCTTGGCCTGCCTCCCCAACATTTCTTTGTCTTGCACTTCTCTTCCCGGTTATGATCGGGGCCGCAATTTCTCAGCGCAGGAGGGAATTGAGATGCCTCGAAATGTCGTCCTGGGGTGGTTGGTGTGGATTCTCCTGGCCGGGGTTGGCACCTTGCCGGCTCAAACGCCCTTGCCCAAGGAGAGCGAGGAACTGCTGGGCCGTTTCGAGGCCCGGATCGCCCAGCAAGTTGCCCAAGATGCTGTCGGTTCGATTACGGTTGCTGTGGTCTCCGCAGACCAGGTGGCCTGGACCCGGAGCTTCGGATGGGCTGACCGGGAAAAGAAGATCGCAGCCGATGAGCATTCCATCTACCGGGTGGGATCGATTTCCAAGTCGTTTACGGCACTTGCGATGGCCCAGGCGGCAGACAAGGGGCTGCTGAGGCTGGACGATGCGGTGGAGCGGTATTTTCCCGAGGTCCGGAAGCTGTCCGGATACCCTGATTCAACGCCCATCACCTTTCGCCAGCTAGCCAGCCACACAGCCGGGCTGATCCGCGAACCGCGCCTGCAGGGCGCTGCAGCCGGACCCATCGGGCAGTGGGAGGAAAAGATCCTGGCCTCCATTCCCACCACCTCGTTCCAAACCTCTCCGGGAGAGAAATACTCCTACTCGAACATCGGATTCGGCATGCTGGGGCTGGCGGTTTCCAGAGCGGCCGGCAAGCCCTTTATGGAATTGGTGCGGCAAGAGGTGTTTCGGCCCCTGCACATGACGAGCAGCGAATTCGTCCTGACTCCCGAAATGCAAAGCCGCCTGACGGTGGGCTATGCCAACCGAGGGGAGAGGGTGAATGCCGAATTGCCCGCCCGAGAGCATGCGGGGCGGGGCTACAAGGTTCCCAATGGAGGCATCTATTCCACCGTGGGAGATCTGGCCCGCTTCATCGGTGCCATGAACGGCACTTCGCCAGTGCAGATTCTCACTTCTCAAAGCCGAGCAGAAATGATGCGGCTTCAGACTCCGCAAGGGGGTTCGGGCTACGGACTGGGGTTTTCGGTTCGCCAGGATGAGCACGGGCTTCGCTTGGTCGGCCACGGCGGAAGCGTTGCGGGCTACAACGCCTACCTGGTCTTCGATCCGGATTCGAAACTGGGAGTCGTCCTGCTGCGAAACTATAACCGGGGGCAGACCAATCTGGGCAGGGCCGCAAGGGAGTTGCTGGTGGCATTGGTTGGCTTGCGTGCAGATGGGTGAAGGCTGCCGTAAGGTGCTTCTCACGCAAAGACGCAGAGACGCAGAGAGGGCGGAGGAGGGGGAGAGGGATTCTAGAATCATTTGGCCGGTCTTGTGCGACCAGCTTATCGATTCAGTTCCTCGAGCAGTAGCGGCCTGATACCATCTTTAGGCCAATGAGTCGATGACCATTGCCAAACTTCGGCTGAATAAGCCCTCCGCACGTGAGTCGCAACGGCGAAGCCGGACGAAGGAGGCTCTGATGCTCCAGAAGCTCTACGTGGACAACTATAAGTGCCTGGTGAATTTCACTATCGAGTTCGCCGAGCTGTCGTTGTTGCTGGGACGTAATGGAAGCGGCAAGAGCACTGTTTTTGAAGTTCTGATGAGAATCCAGCAGTTTCTGTCCGGCGACAGCCGCGTCCGGGATTGTTTCCCGCCCCGTGCTCTGACACGCTGGCAAACACGAGGGACACAGCTTTTCGAACTCGTAACACGCGGTCCCGATGGACTGTTCAAATACCGCCTGGAATTGGAGCATGATGACGAGCGCAGAAAGGTGAAAGTTGAAACTGAGGAGCTGCAGCTGGAGGGCAGGTCTTTGTTTCGCTTCCATCAGGGAACTGTGCAACTTCAAAGAGACGCTGACGGCGAAGGGCCGACTTACCCTTTCGATTGGACCCAGTCCGGGCTTGCCTCCGTATTAGAACGCAAGGAGTACAGCCACCTGGTCTGGTTCCGCAATCACATCTCGCGATATGTGATCGGATCCCTCAAGCCGGATCGGATGCAGTCCGACACTTCAGCAGAGAGCGAGCAGTTGTCCGTGGACGGAGGCAACTTCGCATCCTGGTACCGCTTCCTTGTGCAGGAGTATCCGAACAAGATTTTGGAATTGTCGGGCAAACTACGCGAGGTCATCGATGGGCTCGATGAGATTCGACTCCGGCAGGCAGGAAGCGACAATCGCATCTTGGAAGTCGGTATCTGCCACCATGGCCTCGCCAAACCGATCTACTACCGTTTCGGCGAGCTGTCGGACGGCCAACGTGCCTTGATCGTTCTTTATACGATGATCGCAGCCGCGACTGCGACCGGGTACACGCTTTTTTTGGACGAGCCGGACAACTACGTCGCCCTAGCGGAGCTGGAGCCGTGGCTTATGGAACTTGGGGATACCTGCGGCGAAGGGCTGCATCAGGCAGTGCTGATCTCTCACCATCCTGAGCTGATCGACCATTTGGGCAAGGATTGCGGCGTCTGGTTGAGGCGTGAGGGCACGGGTCCGGTTCGTATCAGCGACGCTCCGGTACCGCCGCAAGGCACTTTGAGATTGTCTGAAATCGTTGCCAGGGGATGGGAAGATGGCGAAGCGTAAGGTGGATGTCGTTGTCGTTTGCGAAGACTCTCAGCACGCAGCCTTCGCCCGCCGATTCCTCGTGAAACAGGGTTATCAAAGCCGGAGAATTCGGGTGGAGCCTCACCCCCACCAGCGCGGTGCAGCCGACCAGGCAGTCCGGGAACAGTACATCGGAGCCTTGCGCACCTATCGCTCTCGGATGGCCGCGCATGACGTGGTGATTGTCATCGACGGGGATCGATTCGGCGTCGATGGTCGGCTCCGCCAACTTGAAAGGGCTTGCAGAAGCTCAGGCATCGAGGACAGGAGGAGCAACGAGAGGGTGGCTGTTTTCGTTCCAACCTGGCGTATCGAAACCTGGCTCGCCTACCTGGATGGCGAGGAGGTAGACGAGGCAAGAAGGACATACCCGGAGCTCCCTCGACCGCGAGAGTGCAGGCGCCATGTAGCCGGACTCGACAAGATGTGCCGACACGGCCGACTCAGGCCACCCGCACCGCCTTCTTTGGTCGCTGCCTGCGATGAATACAGCAACCGGCTCAAGGAATCCTCTACCTGAGAGGAGATTTAATGAAGGCCGTTGATTCGAGGAGAATCGATATTGCCTCAACAAACAGCAGCAAAACTTTTCCGAAAGCTGAGTTGGGACGACCTGACTGGATGGGCCGGCTCTCGAATCGTCAGGCGGGGCAAGGCATATCAAGGCCAAGGGAGGGTCAAACAGCTTGGAATAAGCGTTGAGGGCCGGTTGCTGGCCTGGGTCTTCGGCACCCGCCGCTATGCCACTTGTGTCAGTGTTGAGGACGGCAATCTGGTTTCGGACTGTAATTGCCCCTACTATTTCGATTCGGTTTGCAAGCACGCCGTGGCAGTGGTTGTGGAATACCTGCAGCAGTGCAAAGAAGACCGGCCGGTGCCTTCCGCTGCGGATGACGATCCGCGTTGGGCGCTCATCAAAGGAGGCGACTCCTGGAACGAGGGCGATTGGGACGAATTCGAGGAAGAAGACCCGGACGATAATGACTTACCCGACCAGCCGGAGGGCGATTCAGATTCCCGCCAGCCCAATCTTAGCGAGTCGCTCAGATCTTATCTGGAAGGACACTCCAAATCCGATTTGGTGAGGCTTATCGAAGAACTGGCCCTCCGGTTCCAGAGCGTGAAGTCCGATTTGAAGCACCGCCGCCAAGTCTCGACCGGCACTGCGGGCGAGCTGATCCGAAGCGCCCGCCGGGCTATTGAGGCCGCAGCAAGCATCTCCGAGCCGGACCAATACCTTGATGAACCAGCAGACTATTCTCAGGTCAAGGAATACTTGGAAAAACTGCTGGAACGGGGACAGGCCGACGCTGTGATTGAACTGGGCAGGGAACTGCTGGAAAAAGGGAACCGTCAGGTTGAATTAATGGATGAAGAAGGCGAGCTGGCAATGGAAATTTCCGAGTGCATGGAATCGGTCTTCAAGGCCTTGCCCAACTCCAGCCTGCCGCCCTCCTCGCAAATTCTCTGGGCCATAGAGGCCAATATGCAGGACGGCTACGATCTTTGCAGCGGAATTGAGGACTTCTGGGCAGAGGAGTTTGAACGCGCAGACTGGGAGATCGTGGCTGACAGCCTGCGGGAGTGGATCGACCAGCAGCCGTTGCCTGATGGCGAGGACGATTACAATTCCCGCTACCAACGTGATGGCTGGACCGGCTGGCTGATCCGTGCGCTCGAAGAGGCAGGCCGCGACGAGGAGATCCTTCCGCTTTGCCGTCAGGAGGCGGAGCGCTCCGGCAGCTATGAGCGCCTGGTGAGGCGCCTCATCCAAGCCGGGCAATTCGAGGAAGCCCGGCAATGGATCCTGCGTGGCATGGAGGCGACTCGGGACAGATATCCGGGAATTGCCGACGGGCTGCAAAATCGTCTGATCGAGATTCTGGAAAGCCGGGGCGAATGGCTGCGCATTGCGTCCTTGAAGGCCCAGGACTTTTTCGCCTCTCCATCCTTGCAGTCTTACCAGGCCTTGTCCGAAGCGGCTCAACGGGCCGGCCTGCGTCCGGAAGTTCAGCGGGCAGCCATCCAGTATCTGGTCAAAGGCCAGATACCTTCAGGGGGGCGCGTCAACCAGTCAGACCCCGCCTGGCCGCTGCCTCAGCCGGAAACTCCGCCGCCCGTCCATGGCCCCACTGGATCGGCGCCTTTCACCGTAGAGCTAACCGAAATCGCCCTCGCCGAAAAGCGCTTCGACGATGCACTGCACTGGTATGACCACAGCCGGGTGAAAGGCCATAGCTGGGGGATTGGGAATCTGGGTCTGCGGGTTGCCGATGCAGTTGCCGACAGTCATCCGCAGCGTGCTGTGGAGATCTGGCTGCGGGAAGCGGAGCGGGAAATATCCAAAGTGAACCCCCGCAGCTATGAGGTGGCTGCCCGATACCTTCGCAAGCTGCGGCAAGTCCTCTTAAAGAACGCCTGGCAAGAGCAGTGGGCCGAGTGCCTGGCCAGGATCAGCTGCCAGCACAAGCGCAAGACACGACTGATGGAGATCCTGGGCGGGCTGGAGCAGCGTCCCATCATCGAGTCATGAAGTGGATTTCGAGGATTTTACGCAGAATCGCAGAGGCGCGGAGAGAGGCGGAGGAGGGGACTGGAATGCCTGCAGTTCTCCATACCCAGGTTTACATATCCTGCAGGAAGCTCAAGGGAGCACCTCCAGTCGGCCTCCTTTACAGCGAGAGACGATGTCTCCTCGGATGCTTCCACTGCCTGCTCGAATGTGCTTCACTTTCTCAGGGAAATCCCCCTACTCCGCCCGCAGCGCAGTCATCGGATCCACTCCGGTGGCCCTTCGCGAGGGAAGGTAGCTGGCCATTACAGAGAGCGCCAACATCACTATGGGGATGGCAATAAAGGTGATGGGGTCGTGGGGGGCCACTTGGAAAAGCAGCCCCTGGATGAACCGAGTCAGGGCCAGCGCTGCAACCGTGCCCGCAGCGACGCCCAGCAAGGCCATTGCCAGCCCCCGGCCGACAACCATGCGCAGCACGCGTCTGCGATCGGCACCCAAGGCCATGCGGATCCCGATCTCCCGGCTGCTGCGGCTCACCCAGTAGGAGAGCAGCCCGTAGATGCCCACCCCGGCCAGTGCCAGCGCCACGGCAGCGAATGCAGCCAGCATCAGGGCCAAAAAACGCGAAGTGGACACGGAGTCGGAGAGCACTTCGTTCATGGGGCGCAGCCTGGCCAGCGGCATGGCGGGATCGATTTTTCCCACTAATTGGCGGATGGGTCCGGCCAGGGATTCGAGGTCGCCCTCGGCGCGCACCACGATGCCCAGCGAGCGCACCGTAATCCCAGTGGAGCGGTGAAACTGGCTGTGGGGACAGTAGAATTCCTTGCGGGGCGGATGTCCGAGACCCATTTGACGGATGTCGCCGATCACTCCTACGATGGTTGCCCAAGGTGCCTCCTCGGGTCCGGCCATGAGCTTGATGCGCTTTCCGACAGGGTTTTCACCGGGCCAGTACTGGCGGGCCAGGGTCTGGTTGACCAGCGCCACCTGCAGGCTGTCGGCCCGGTCGCCTTCATTGAAGAAGCGTCCCTTCACCAGCCGAACCTGCATGGTCTCGAAGTAGCCGGGCGTGGCAACCTGCCAGTCCCCTTGAGGCTCCTGCCCGTCCACTAACGGACGGCCTTCGATCTCAAAATCCCAATCCCCGATGGATCCGGTCAGGGGAAGGCCTCGCACAGCGCCGCTGCCGACAACCCCCGGAAGCCCGCTCAACCCTTCCCGCAATTGATCGAAGAATCCAATGGCCTTCTCGGGCGTGTCATAGCGTGCCCGGGGCAGGGAGAGCCTCCAGGAGAGCACTTGGTCCGTTTTGATTCCGGGATCCACCCCCAGGATGCTCCACAGGCTGCGCAGCATCAGCCCGGCGCCCAGCACCAAGACGACCGACAGGGCGACCTGGGCCACCACCGAAAGTCCGCGAACCGGCTGCCGTCCGGCCCCGGACGACGATCCCCTCGGGCCTTCCTGAAGGGCTTGGCCGAGCGCCGGCCGCCAGGCTTGCCAGGCCGGGGCGCATCCGCACAGCAGCCCTGCCAGCAAGGAGACCGCCAGCGTAAAGGCCAAGACGGTGATATCGAGTCCGATTTCGGCCAGTCGGGGAAGGTTGACGGGATGCCAGGCCGCGAGTCCGGCACAAAAGGCGTGGGCCAAGGCCAGTCCGGCAACTCCCCCTATGGTCGACAGCACCAGGCTTTCCAGCATGACTTGGCGCAAAAGCCTCATGCGCCCTGCCCCCAGTGCGCCTCGAATGGCAATTTCCCTCCGGCGCGCATCGGCGCGCGCCAGCATCAGGTTGGCCACATTGACGCAAGCGATCAGCAACAGGAGCCCGACGGCGGCCAGCAGCAGCCACAGCCCCTGACGCGCACCCGCCACCGCTTCGTCGCGGGCCGGGATGACGAATGCGCCGTAGCCCACCTCCGGCGGGTAAAGCCCATCGCTGTTAAACCGTTGCGCCAGTGATTGGACTTCGGCACGCACCTGATCCTCAGTGGCGTCCGGCGCCATTCTGCCGATGGAATTCAGGTAATGCCAACCTCTTTCCTTGCGGTCGATGGAGGCTTCGTCCAGGCCCAAAGGCACGAAGATCTGAGGGTGCCGGCCCAGTTGAATGTCATCGGTAAGCCGAAATCCGCCGGGCAGGATTCCCAGCACTTGCAATTGGATCCCGTTCACTTCGATGAGCTTGCCCACCAAGTCGGGATCCCCGCCGAAGCGCGTCTGCCAGATGGTTTCACCCAGCAGGGCCACTGCGTCTTTTCCAGGCTGATCCTCCTCTTGGCCGAAGACCCGGCCCAGCAGCGGATCAACGCCCAGGGCAGGAAACAGCTCTGCGGTCGCTGCTGCACCGACGATTCTTTGCGGCGGTGTTTTTCCTCCGCTGAGCGCGACTGTCAGGGGCGTCCAGGCTGCCAGGCCTCTGACTGTCCGAAGCTCATCCCGGAAGTCCAGATATTCGCTGGGAGAAAGCTGACCTTTGCCGGTATCCCTGTAGCGGCTCCAAACCGTCACCAGGCGATCCGGATCCTGATAGGGCAGCGGTTTGAGCAGCACGGCGTTGACCACGCTGAAGATCCCGCTGTTGGCGCCGATCCCCAGAGCCAAGGTGGCCATCGCCACCAAAGCAAAAAGCGGATTCCGTTTCAATGATCGGACGGCGAATCGAAGATCCTGCATGAGATTCGACACAGGGGAATTCCTCCTTGAAAAATGCCTGAGTCGCCAAGCTTTGCGGCCGGAGCGCAGCATCAGCTCCCCATGAGCGCGCAATGCGGTTCGGGTCACATCAGCCAGGCTTCGGATAATGAAGGCGACCAATCTTCCCAGTCCTGTTTTGGATCTTTCCCGGCGGCACAAATCGGCGAAAAGCTCCCGCATGTCGCGCCCGAAACGGCGTCGGACGGATGGCGGGTAAAGAAGCAGCGACAGGCCGTAAAGGCGCAGCAGGATGCGTTCCGTGGGGTGAAGCTTCATCGGGAGGGCTGCTCCGTTTCGATCAGCTTGTAGACCTCGGCATCACGGACCACCTGCCGCAGGCGGGAAGCCTCGGCAGCCGCCACCTGACGTCCAAACTCGGTGATCCGGTAATAGCGCCGCCGCTGATCCCCCTCTTCATCGACCGCGCGGCGCTCGCACTCGGCCAGCCAGCCCAGCTCGATCATGCGTCGGATCACCCCGTAAAGGTTGCCTGGCAGCAGCCGTACCTGGCCTGATGAGCGCTTCTGGATCTGCTTGACGATCCCGTACCCATGCAGATCGCCTTCCACGAGAACCATCAAGACCAAAAGGTCCACCGGCTTGAGGGGAAGATGCTGCGAAATGCTGTCCCTTTCGTCCATCGTTCGTCGGCCTTCTCTATGCTGATTTTTAGTATAGCAGATTTCAGCATATAAGGAAGAGGCGTGTGTTGCTTTGCCACTTGCTTAAGCGGATTCCTCGAAGGCTTCAGCCTTTGGAGTCGTTAGGCCAATGCTGCTCACTTTACCAACGCCACCCCCAGACTCGCTCCGGCGGGGCGATGATTGACAGCTAGCCCGCGGCCTCCTCGCCCTCTCTGCGCGCCTCCCCGCACCTGACCCAGGGTGGTCAGGTGCGGGGAGGCGCCTTTTCTTTGGATGCACCCGTTCTAGCTGTCAATCAGAGGCTCCACCGGGGCGTGCCCGGTGGTGGCCCACAGTTCTTCGAGGTACATATTCGGTAACCCGTCCAGCCACATCCGGGCATGACCCGAACCGTCCCAATACTGCTGATTTGTCGGAAGCACGTGCCATGAAGCCTGGTAAAAACGCCACCGTCGGGCCCGCCCCGGCGGAGCGAATGACTGAATGGCTAGCCAGCGACTCATCGCATTCTC
>JANQFM010001093.1 GCA_028277865.1 Acidobacteriota bacterium | reverse complement strand
TGCGGTTGTTCGACCATGCTTTGCAGCAGCATGCCGAATCGCTTCAGGAAGCGTTCCAGGGACGCCCTTTCGAAACGACCGCCGTCATAGAGGGCTTCGAGCACCAGTTCCCGTCCCGGCACCACGGCCACGGTGAGCGGGTAGTTGGTCCGATCGGCCAGCAGGACGTCGCGGATCTGCAGCTGCCGGCCTCCTTCCTCCGCCAGTTCCTCCATGGGAAAGTTCTCGAAGACCAGCAGGCTGTCGAAGAGCGGCCCGCCGGCCGGCACTTCGCTCCAACCCTGGATCTGGGCCAGCGGCGTGTAGTCGCAGCGCAGCATTTCGACCTGCTCGTCCCTGAGCTGCTTGAGCCAGGGCAGCAGTTTTGCCTGAGGGGATATGCGCATCCGCACCGGCAAGCTGTTGATGAAGATCCCCACCATCGAATCCACCCCCGGCAGGTCGGCGGGACGCCCTGAGACGGTGGTGCCGAAGACCACATCCTTCTCTCCGCTGTACAGGCTGAGCAAAAGCCCCCAGGCACCCTGCACCAAGGTGCCGGTCGTCAGGTGCTGGCGACGGGCCAGCGCCACCAGCCGCTCAGTGATGTCGGCTGGAAGGTCGTGGCGCAAGGTGGTGTACTGATCGTCGTCGGCCTGGGCAGGACCGCTGGGGCGTTCGATCCTCAGGGGGGTTGCTTTGGTGAAGCCCTGCAGCCTTTGCTGCCAGTAGGTTCGGGCCGCCTGCAGATCCTGTCGCCGCAGCCAGCCGATATAGTCGCGGAAGGGCCTAACAGGCTCCAGGCGGGGCGACTCTTGGCGGCTGAAGTCGCTGTAGGCGCCGAAAACTTCCTTGAGAAGCAGGGAGCGCGACCATCCGTCCAAGAGCAGGTGGTGGCTGCTCCAGATGAGCCGATGGGCATCGTCGGCCAGACGGATCAGGCTCAGGCGCAGCAGCGGCGCTTGGCCCAGCTCGAAGCCGCGCTGCCGGTCGGCTCGCTGAAAGGCTTTCAGGCGCAGTTGCTGCTCTTGGGGCGCCATCTGCCGCCAGTCCTGCCTTTCCAGCGGCAGTCGGACCTGCCGAGTAACCACCTGGAGGGGCTCGTCCAGGCCTTCCCAGACAAAAGAGCTCCTGAGAATGGAATGGCGTCGCAGCATCGTCCTCCAAGCCTTCTCGAATGCAGACGGATCCAGCTTGCCGACCAGAGTGCAGCTCTGCTGGTCGAAGTATTCCCGCGACTCTTGGCTGTAGATGGCGTGGAAGAGGATCCCCTGCTGCATGGGAGTCAGGGGGTAAATGTCTTCGATTCCGCCGTTCGCGCCGGCCAGGCGGTCCAATTGGGGCTGATTCAGTCCGGCCAGAGCGAAGTCCGAAGGGGTGTATCCGCCGGCCTGGGGCGACAGGCAGTGTTCGATGAGGGAGCGGAGCTGGGACAGGAAGCAGTCAGCCAGCTTCTCGATTGTGTCGGGGCGGTGCAAACGGCTGCCGTAGGTCCAATCCACCTCCAGGCAGCCGCCCAGCACATGGGCCGAGAAGTTGATCAGGTGCTTTCGCTCGTCCCAGGGGCTGCAGGAGGCGCCCGGCGTTTCCCGAGCCACCGAAAATGCGCCTGAGTCCCGCACTGTCTGGTCGAACTGGCCCAGGTAGTTGAAGCCGAGCTGCGCCTGGGGTAGTGCGCCGAGGCTTGCGGGCAGCTCACCCGTCCGGCGCAGATGGCGCAGCAGCCCGTAGCCGATGCCCCTGCGGGGAACCTGACGCAGCTGCTCCTTGACCGACTTGATGGCCTTTCCGGGGGAGGAGTCGGCCTGAAGATCGATGCGCAGGGGATGGAGAAGGGTAAACCAACCCACGCTGCGCGACAGGTCGATGCCCTCCAACAAACCCTCCTCACGCCCGTGGCCCTCGATGTCGACCAGTACGGAGGGCTGCCCCGTCCATCGCTTCAGGGCGCCTGCCAGCGCTGTGAGGAGGATGTCATTGATGCGGGTCCGATAGGCGCGGGGAACCTTTTGCAGCAAAGCCTGCGTCTGCTCCCGGCCCAGTCGCCGGCTCACCGTCTGAGCGTGGCCTTGCAGATTGGTGCCGTGGGGGAAGTCCTGGGGCAGATCGGCAATTGGCCGGCCAAGCTGCTGCAGCCAATAGGAACTCTCGGAAACCAGCTCCTCCGACTGGGCAAACTCGTTGAGTTGGTCGGCCCAATACAGGAAAGCGGTGGTTTTTGCAGGCAGCCGGACGGGCTTTTGAGAGGCCAGCTGCCCATAGGCTGTCTGCAGATCTTGCAGCAGGATGCGCCAGGAAACGGCATCGGTGGCCAGATGATGGATGACGATCAGCAGGCGACCGGGCCTGCCGACGCCCAGGTCAAAGTATGCCACCCGCAGCAGCGGTCCCCGGCCCAAGTCCAGGCTGGCCTGCAATTGGCCGGTGGCCGCTGTCAATGCCTGTGTGCACATACTCTCCTCGACCAAGTGCGCCAGCGCAATCCAGCTCACGATTCGAGATTCTTCTTTTGGAGCGTATTGCTGACGCCAGCCTGAATCCTCTGAAGTGAAGCGAAGACGCAATGCGTCGTGATGGCCAACCAGGTGCTGGATCGCGCCCTCCAGCAGCAACGGGGAAAGAGGCTGCTCTGACTGCAGCAAAAGGGACATGTTGAAATGCTGCGGCCGGCGCGGGCCCTGCTCCAGAAACCAATGCTGAATGGGCGTCAGAGGCACTTTCCCGAGGACTTGCCGAGGCTGGGCCGCGACCGCAGCATCGGCTGCCTGGGAAATCGACTCGGCCAATTCTGCGATGGTGGGGTTTTGGAAAAGCTGGTCAGGCGTCATTGCCAGGCCTTGTTCTGCGGCCCGGGCGACCAGCTGAATGGTTAGGATCGAGTCTCCACCGGCCTGGAAGAAATTTTCGTGGATGTTGACGGCCTCCAGCCCCAGCACGTCCTTCCAGACGGTGGCCAGCTTCCTTTCCAGTTCGTTTCGCGGAAGCTCCTCCCCTCCGGCATCCGCCTCCCGGCCCAGCAGGGCACCGCTTAGTTGACTGCGGTCGATTTTCCCCGATTGGGTCAAGGGCATTTCGCCAAGCTGCCGGAAGCTGCAGCGGCTGGGTGTTCGGAAGCGGTCCTCGATCGACATTTCCTGCAATTGCTGCAGGCTGGCCTGACCGTTGCGGCTGGTAAAGAAGGCGGCCAACTCCTGACGCGGGCGGGCCTCCGAATCCAGGTGGCGCTGCACGTACGGATTTGCACCGTCCAGGCCGATGAGCAATTGATGCTGGCTTCGCTGCAAGGCCGCCAGCAGACTATTCAGCCCTTGCTGGGCCTTCAGGATCTCGAAGCCGCGGGAATGGGACAGATCCTTCTTCTCGTAGCCCCGCGTCAGACCCACTTCGTCCCACAGGCTCCAGCTCAGGCTGAAGCTTTGCACTCCGGGCTTTTGGCCCAGCTTGTGGCTGAAGCTCTCCAGAAAGCTGCTGGCGCCGGCGTAGGCGCCCACAGTGACGCCGCCGAAAAAGCCGGTCACGGAAGAGCTGGCGATGAAAAAGCTGCCGGGCCGATCATCCAATAGCTGGGCCAGGGCGAGGCTGCCCTGCACCTTGGGGTTGAAGACCCGGGCTGCGCTTTGGCGGGTCTCTTGGGCCAGAAGGCGTTCGTCGAGGACGGCGGCCAAGTGGATGACACCGGTCAAAGAGGTTTGCCACTCGGCCTCAGCCCTTTCCACTGCATGTCGCAGCGCGGCAGGGTCGCAAATGTCTACCGCCTGATAGCTGAACTGCCCTCCCAGCTGCTCCAAGTCCAGGCAGGCTTGGAGGCGGTCGGCAACCCGGTCTCGACCTTCGGCAAGCGAAGGCCAGGACTCCCTTTCGGGCAGCGGCGTACGGCCCACCAGAAGCAGCCGGGCATCCCATTCCTTGAGCAGATAGGCAGCGATGATGCGGCCGATGCCGCCCAGGCCTCCGCTGAGAAGCACCATTCCTGCACGGCGAAAAGGAAGCGCCTGTTGAGGCTGGCGGCGCAGGTCCACCCTGCGCAAGGTGGCGACCAGCCGTTGGCCGCGGCGGTAGGCCACTTCCGAATCCTGGGCGGCTGCACGAGCCTCCTCGAAGATCCTTCCGACATTGGCCTCCAGCTCCTGGGGGGGCAAATCGAGATGACGGCACTGGATCCAGGGCAACTCCAGGGAGGCGGTTTTCAACAGGCCTAAAAGGGTGCCTTTGGCCGGGCAGGTTTCGTCCCCGGCGTGGACTGCCTGCGAATGGCTTGAAACCGCCAGCAGGCGGACGCCGAACCCGCCATCCCCCTGATCGGACAAGGCCTGGGTAAGCCACAGCAAGCTGTAGGCGCCCTGCTCCAACAGCTGCTCCAATTGCTCGTCGCTGGAGTCCTGCCGCAATGCCTCATCGTAGCTCCACAGGTGCAGGATGCGATCCACGGCACCGATCTCACGGGTGACGTCCTGCAGCAGCCGGCGGTAGTGATGCGGGCGAGTGCCGTCGATGCGATAGCGGTGCGAATCGAGACGCTCGAACCCCGTTCCCCATTGCACGCTTGCCCAGGCACAGCCGCGATCCTCCAGGCGTCGGCACAGGGCATCTCCCAGCCCGGACCGGTCGGCCAAAACCAGCCAGACTCCCCGCCGACCGACCGAAGCTGCGGCCAAGACACGCTTGGGCCGCCACGTTTTGCGGAAGAACCAGTCGGGCAGGGTGTTGGCGTTGCGGCTGAGGATGTCGATCTGTTGAAGGGCCGCATCGAAGCCCCCCCGCTCGAACCGCTCTCGAAGCTGGGGCCGCTGGATTTTTCCGATGGCCGTCTTGGGGACGTCCTGCTCGGCCACCGGAATCACATAGTCGGCCTGTAGCCCGCATTGGCGAGAGACCTGCTCCCGAATGGTCTTGATCAGGCCCAGGCGGGCATCCCAGTCCGTTTCGGGCGTGTGGAAGAGCACCGCCAGACGATCGGTGTCGCTGTCCTGCCGACGGACGGCGAAGGCTGCGGTGTAGGAGAGCTCGACTCCCTCGACCTCTTCGACGACGGCTTCTATCTCGTGACTGTAGTAGTTGACGCCATTGATGATGATGACGTCTTTTTCTCGGCCCGTGATGGCCAACTGGCCTCGGCGGACGACTCCCAGGTCTCCGGTCTTGAGCCAGCCATCCTCCGTAAAGGACTCCAGATTGGCCTGAGGGGCTTGGTAGTAGCCGGCCATCACCACTGGTCCACGTACTTGCAGGCTTCCTTCCCTCCCCTCTTCCACGACTTGGCCGCTTGGGTCGACGATGCGGAAGGAGAAGCCGGGAATGGGTGCGCCCACTTCGACGAACCTGTCGTCATCGCGGACCCTTTCCAGGGTGAACTGCTGGGAATATGTGGCGGCCGAGCTGGTTTCGGACATGCCCCAGGCGGGTACCATGGCAGTCTGGGGCAGGCCGTGGCGCTTGAGCAGGGTCAGGAAGCGGCGTGCCGTCCGGGCCACAATGGCCTCGGCGCCGTTGATCACCAGGCGCGCACAGGAAAGATCCCAATCGCGTCCCTCGACTTCACGGGCACGCTCGTTGATGAGGCCGAAGGCGAAGTTTGGCGCCCAGGTGGATGTTGCCCTGAAATGGTCGATCCAGTCGATCCAGCGCAGCGGCTGCTGCAAAACCAAGTCGGTGGCGGCGTGAACTTGGCGGCAGCCCAGGTAGACATCCCTTAGATGGAACATCACCACGCCGCCCACATGGTCTAAAGGCATCCAGTTGAGGCTTACGTCCTGCGAAGTGAAGCCGTGCATTTGGATGGCGGCGAAAACCTGTGTCAACAGCGCCCGGTGGGTCTGAGGAACCCCCTTGGGCCGTCCTGTGCTCCCCGAGGTGAGCAGCAGCATGGCCACATCGTCCGGTGCGACCTGCCCGTCCTCACCGTTGGATGCGCCCTCCTCGGATTGGGCGGGCGATGGCTTGCGCAGATCCGGCGCCGCCGCAACTTCGAAGCCCGTTAATCCGGCCCGTCGAGCGGACTCCCGGATCTTGTCGGCCAGGCCTGCACCGGCGGCCACAAGGGGCTTGCCCAGCATTTCCCAGGCGTTGTGCAGCTTTTTCACGGCCGTATTGACAGTCTCGTAGCTGGGAGCGACCGACAGCGGAACGGGAATGATCCCGGCCAGCATGCAACCCCACAGAACCGGAATGTAGTCCTCAACCGAGTCGAGCTGAAAGAGGAGCTTGTCCTGGCGCTTGAGGCCCTGAAGCCTGAGGCCGTGAGCGATGCTGTACGCCTCCTGCAGCAATTCGGAGTAGGGCTGAGTTCGGGGCGGGCCTTGCGGTCGGATGTAGACGACGCCTTGGCCGCTTTGCGCCGCCGTCCTCCGCAAGGCTTCAGGCAATGTAGCCGGAGCGTCCTGGGGCCGGCGCACGGCTTCGCCATGACAGACGGAAGGCCGATTCACGGCATCGCCGCCAGCTTCCTCTGCGGCCGTACCGGCAGAGGGCAACTCTTCCCGCGCTCCGCTCGGCTGCAGGCTCTGCCAGCCGGGCAACACTTCAGACAGGTGCCAGGGCTGGCGGCGCATGGAGCTTTGCCTCAGCAACACGGCCGCCTGATCGACATCGGGCATGCTACGCAGCGCCTCTTCCCAGCTGCGGGCCAGTTGATCGTCCAGGGCGGGCATCCGGGCCAAGGCCGCTTCGTCCACTTCGCCGCCGGCCGTAAGCGGCAGTGCGGAGATGGGGATCGGTGTGCAGGTCAGATCCACTCCAACCGCCCGCAACTGGGATTCCACTTGATCTTGCGTGACGGCTTCCAGGGCGACCAGGTAGGCCGCCAAATGAAAGCTGCCCTCCACTTCCCGCAGGCGCAGGGCGCAATCGATCAGCGCTCGGTTGCTCAGCAGAGCCGACTCGAGCCGGCCCAGATGGATGCGCTGCTCCCCGGCCCAGGCCCAGCGGCCCACCGCGCCCGTGAGCTCCAACTTGGCGCCTGACGATAGGCGTCCCAGCAGGCCGGTCTTGAAGAGGCGCTGGCCGGATTGCCCGGAGAAGGGGTCGGGCACAAAGCAGGAAGCTGTATCGGAGCGTCCCTCCCGCAATCCGCAGGCCAGCCGTGGGCCGGCCAGGTAAATCTGCCCGGCCACTCCGACAGGCATGAGGCGCATCCGCCTGTCCAGGATGTAAACCCTGGTCGACCCCTGGCCGTTTGGCCCCTCTTCAGCCGCTGTCGCTGCCCTCTCGTCCCCGAAGACAAACTGCCCCCCTTGCTGCGTCCTCGCCTGTTGAAAGGGCACCCGCAGGAAAGCCGCCTCGGGCAAGGCGACGCGACTGTCGTTGCAGCTTTGCAGGATGTGGCGCTTTTCCTCTTCGGCCAGCAGTGGCAAGTCGCCCAGCCTCACCAGCGGAGAGGCCACCATGTTGCGGAGCAGGTTGATCAGGTGGCCCGCCGCGCGGCGTACGGCGACCGGGTCGAAGCGGCTGCTGTCATAGTAGAAAATCAGGGACAGCTGCTTTCCAGGCACGACCGCCAAGGTCAGGGGATAGTTGGTTCTTTCGACCGAATGGATGCCGCTCACCTCGATGTGCCGGCTGCCTCGTGCGACGGCCTCATCCACAGGGAAGTTTTCGTAAACCAGTATGCTTTCGAAAAGCGGCGCACCCTGGGGAAGCTCGCTCCATCGCTGGACGTCCGCCAGGGGCGCGTGATCGAATTGCTGCATTTCGGCCTGCTGGACGCGCAGTCCGCGCAGCCAGGCCAGGACTTGGCGATCGTCCTCGAGCTGCAGGCGCAAAGGCAAAGTGTTGATAAAGAGGCCCAGCATAGACTCGATGCCGGCAAGATCGCCCGACCGACCGGAGACGGTGACCCCGAAGACCACGTCCCGGTATTGGCTGTAGCGGCTCAGCAGCAAGCCCCATGCGGCCTGTACCAGCAGGCTGAGGGTCATCTGGTGGCGCCGGACGAACTCCTCCGCCAGCGATGTGCCGTCGGACGGCATCAGAGCCTTTTCCACCCGGTAGACATCTACGGTTTGTTCGGAGTCCCCTGCGGCAGGCGGTTCGATGGTCAGGGGCGTGCCCTGCAGAAAACCCTTCAAGGTCCGGCGCCAATAAGCCTCTGCCTGCACCAGATCCTGCTTCCGCAGCCAGGCGATGTAGTCCCGGAATGGCTTCGCCGGCTTCAGCTGGGGCTGCTCTCCCTGGCAAATGGCATCGTAAGCCTCGAATACCTCCCGGAAGAGCAGGGGCGACGACCAGCCATCCATCAGGATGTGGTGAAAGCCGCAGGCCAGGCGGTAGGAGCTGTCCGTAAGCCGGGCCAGGGAGAGGCGCAGCAAGGGAGGCGCCTGGAGTTCGAAGCCTCGCTCCCGGTCGGCCCGCAGCAATTCTTCGAACCGCTGCTGCTGCTCCTGTGAATCCAAGTCCCGCCAGTCGTGCTCTTGCAGGGTCAGCGAGGCCTCTTTGAAAACCACCTGGAGAGGCTCGCTGAAAGCGGCCCAGTCAAAGGCTGTACGCAGGACGGAGTGCCGTTGAACCATCAGCTGCCAGGTCTTCTTGAAGGCGTCCAGGTTCAAATCGCCGTGCAGGGTGCAGCAGATCTGCTCGAAGTAGGTTCCCGAGTCCGATTCCTGTAAAGCGTGAAAGAGCAGCCCCTGCTGCATGGGCGACAGAGGATAGATGTCCTCCAGCTGTCGGGCTGACTCTCCAAGGTTGGCCAGGAGCGCGTCCAGCTGCCGCTGATCGAAGGGGACCAGAGTGAAATCCGAAGGGGTGTAGCCGCCCGCCTGGGGAGAAAGGCAGTGCGAGATCAAAGCCCGCAGCCGGCTCATGAATTCCCGTGCCAGCCCTTCAACCGTTTCGCGCCGATGGACTTGGCGGCTGAAGTTCCAGTCCATCTCCAGGCGCCCTTGCGAAATGCTGCCGCTCACGTTGAGCAGGTAGGGCCGACGAGTGTTGGGGCTGTGGGCCGGTCCGCCCGACCGCGAGGCGGGGCGCAAAGGGGAGTCCTGGGGGAACAGGGTGTCGAACTGGCCCAGATAGTTGAAACTGATCCCGGCCGGTGCAAGCGCCTGCATTCGTCGGCGCAACTCCGTACTACCCAGGTAGCGCAGCAGCCCGTAACCGATTCCGCGGCGCGGAATGGCCCGCATCTGCTCCTTGACCGACATGAGGGTCTCGCCTTCGCTCCAGGCAGGGTCGATTTCGATCAAGGCCGGATAGATGCTGGTGAACCAGCCCACCGTGCGGGTCAGGTCCATCTCTTCGAACAGCTCCTCGCGGCCATGGCCCTCCAAATCCACCAAGATCGTGTGCGAGCCCAGCCAGCCGGCCAAGGTTTTGCCCAAGGCCGCCATCAGGACTTCACCGATTCGGGTGCGGTAGGGACGAGGGACGTCCTGGAGCAGGCAACGGGTCTCCTCTTCGTTCAGTGATAGCGAAACGCTTTCTGCCGACCACTCCAGGTTGGCGCCGCCAGGAGAATCCACCGGCAGGACAGCCGCCTCCGGGCTCAGGCGACCTTCCCAGAAGGCGGCCTCCTTCTCCAGCTCATCTGAACGGGCAAAGGCCTGCAGGCGGCCGACCCAGTTGCGCAGCGAAGCCGTTTTGGGGGGAAGGGCCGGGGCTTGCCCACGGCTCAGGCCGTCCAGGATCGACTGCAGATCCTCCAGCAGGATTCGCCAGGAGACGCCGTCCACCGCCAAGTGGTGAACCACCAGCAGCAGCTCGACCGGACATCCCGCGCCCTGATCGATCCAGGCCGCCCGCAGGATCGGCCCGTCTGCCAAGTCGAGGCTGGCCTGAAGCTGGGCAGCCGCCGCCTGCCAGGCCTTGTCCGATCGGACCCGGCTGAGCGGCGACAGGTCGAGGTGGTGAAAGGGGAACGGCTCCTGCATGCCCGCATAGGCCTGCTTCCAGCCCGATTCGGTTCGCTCGAAGCGCAGACGCAACGCGTCGTGATGGGCCACCAGGCGGGCCAACGCCTGCCTGATCCAGTCGACTCTCAGATCCTGCCGCACTTGCAGCATCACCGACTGGTTCCAGTGATGGGGCTGGGGCTGCTGCTGCTCGAAAAACCAATGCTGGACGGGCAGCAGCGGCACCTCCCCTTCCAGCAGGCCTTGCTCGCTGCCGGATCGGGCTACTGCCGTGGCCGCCTGAGCCGCCAAGTCGGCGATGGTGGGGTACTCGAAAACTTCACGCGCACTGATCTTCAGGCCCGCCTGGCCGGCCAGGGAGACGACACGGATGGTGAGGATCGAGTCTCCGCCCAGCTCGAAGAAGTTGTCGTGAATCCCCACTTGCTCCAAGCCCAGCACCACACCCCAGATGCGGGCCAGCTCTTCTTCGGAGGCGGTGCGCGGTGCTGCATAGGAGCGTTCATCCAGACGGGTGCCTTGCGGTGCCGGAAGCGCCTGGCGGTCGACCTTGCCGTTGGGCGTCAGAGGGAAGCCGTCCATGGCCACGAAAGCCGAAGGCACCATGTGAGAAGGCAGCTTGCGGCGCAGGAACTCTCTCAGCTCCGTCAGCGGAATCGACTCTTCCTCCTGATCCAGATAGCCCACCAGCAACCGTTTGCCCGGGGTGTCCTCGCGCACCAGGGCCACCGCCTCGCGCACCCCGGCGAAGCGGCTGAGGGCCGCTTCCACCTCTCCCAGCTCCACCCGGTAGCCGCGGATCTTGACCTGCTGGTCGATGCGGCCCATGAAGTCGACCTGGCCGCCGTCCTGCAGGCGGGCCATGTCGCCCGTTCGGTAAAGGCGCCCTCCCGACTCTCCTCCGAAGGGATCGGGGATGAACTGGGCGGCGGTCAGAGAAGGACGATTGACATAGCCTCGGGCCAGCCCGATCCCTCCCACGCAAAGCTCGCCCGGAACACCGATGGGTACGGCCTGGACGGCGGCATTCACGACATACACCTGCTTGGCTGGGACGGGCCGACCGATGGTGGGCTTCGAGCCGTCGGCACGGCAGCGCGACAGCGAGACGGTGACCGAGGCCTCGGTCGGGCCGTAGATGTTGTAAAAATGACGTCCCCGGCTCCAACGCTGGACCAGTTCGGCCGTGCAGGGCTCTCCGCCCACGATGATGCACTGCAAAGCCTTGAGAGGGGACGAGGGGATGGCGGCCATCACCGAGAAAGGCCCTGCCATGTCGGTGACCTGATACTCGTCCAAAAAGCGCACCAGCTCAGGGCCGGGCAGGCGAGCCTGCTGATGCACCATGCACAGGGCTCCGCCGTCCGACAAGGCGCAGACCAGATCGTGCACCGAGGCGTCGAAGCTCCAGGAGACGAACTGCAAAATGCGCCGGCCCGGCTGTACGGCAAAAGCGTCCTGATTGGCGCGGCACAGATCGCTCAGCCCTTGGTGAGGGACCGCCACGCCCTTGGGGCGGCCGGTCGATCCCGAAGTGTAGATCAGGTAAGCCGACTGAGCGGGGTCGACTGCACGTCCGGGGTCGGCAGGGCTGCAGCGGGCCAGCGCGGGCCAGTCGGCATCCAGGCAAAGCAGTCCGGCGGACTCGCAGGCCGGAAGCTCTCCCAGCAGACGGCGTTGTGTGAGGATCACCGAAGGCTGGGCGTCCTGCAGCATCCAGGCCAGGCGTTCGGCCGGGTATTCGGTGTCCATGGGAAGGTAAGCGCCGCCGGATTTCAAGACGCCCAGCATGGCTTCGGGAAGCGCGGCAGAGCGCCCCAAGTAGAGAGCGACCGGCTGTTCTGCTCCGACGCCCAGGCCGATCAGGCAGTGGGCCAGCCGGTTGGCCCGGAGGTTCAATTTGCCATAGCTGAGCTGCTCTTCTTCAAACGTGACCGCCAGGGCATCCGGGCGCAGCCGGGCTTGCTCTTCGAAGCGAACGTGAAAGGGGCGAAACCCGCCTTGTGCAGCGCCGCTGAAGTTCCACTCCTGCACCAGTTGGTGGGTTTCGGCGGGACTGGTGAGTGAAAGATCCTCCAGGCGCTGTTCCAGCCCGGCCGTCATCCCTTGCAGCAGCCTCTGCAAATGGCCCAAGAGGCGGTCGATGACGACCGAGGGGAAGCGGCTTGAGTCGCAGGCCGCCTCCAGGGTGATCTGGGGATCCGGGATGATCGACACGGCCAAAGGGAAATTGGTTTGCTCCAGGGAACGGACCTGGCGGATCTTCAGGCTGTCGACCGTCTCCTGCAGGGACTGCTCGACCGGATAGTTCTCGAAGATCAGGATGCTTTCAAAGAGCTGCCGGCCGCTGGGTACAGCGCTCCATTTCTGCACCTCCGCCAGGGGGCTGTACTCGAAGTTGCGGATTTCCATCTGGCGCTGCTGCAAGGACTTCAGCCAGTTCAGCAGCACGGATCGATCGTCCACCGCCACCCGCAGCGGCAAGGTGTTGATGAACAGGCCCACCATGGCCTCCACACCGGGCAGTTCAGCGGGGCGCCCGGAGAGTGTGACGCCGAAGAGGACATCCTTTTGGCCGCTGTAGCGTCTGAGCAGCAGTGCCCAGGCGCCTTGCAGCAGTGTGTTGAGGGTCAAGCCGTGGCGTCGGGCCAGCTGCCTGAGGCGGGCAGTCTCGTCCAGGCCAAGTTGACGCTTGCGGCTGCCGTAGCGGCGTCCGCTTTGGCTGTCCTGCCTGTCGCGGGCTTCGTCCACCGTCAGGGGAGTGGCGGCTGCAAAGCCTTGCAGATGGCTGCGCCAAAAGCTCTGGGCCTCGGAGAGGCTTTGGCGCTGCAGCCAAGCGACATGGTCGCGGTAGGGGCGGCTGGAGGGCAGCTCGGCTTCCCTTCCCTGCAAGCCAGCCTGGTAAAGGGTGAAGACCTCCTTCATGAGCAAGGCCGACGACCAACCGTCCAGCAACAGGTGATGGCAGCTCCACACGAACTGGAAAGTGCTGGGTGAAAGGCGGATCAGAAAGAAGCGCATCAGGGGAGCATTGGAAAGCTCGAATCCCTTTTTCCGATCGGCCTGCAGGATGGCTTGCAGGCTCTCTTGGCGGTGACGGGGAGAAAGGGCGATCCAGTCTTGTTGCGTCCAGTTCAGGCGGATGCTCTCCTGCACCGCCTGCACGGGCTTGTCCAATCCTTCCCACAGGAAAGCGCTGCGCAAAATGGGATGACGGGCCGCAACAGTTTCCCAGGCACGCTTGAGCCCTTCGGCATCCAAGGCGCCCTCCAGGACGCAGCATAGCTGCACCAAGTGCTCGCCGCCGGAAGGATCGTAGATGCTGTGAAAGAGCATGCCCTCCTGCAAAGGCGCCAGCGGGTAAACGTCCTCGACATTTCGTCCGGCGGGGAAGAGGCGGTCCAATTGGGCCTGGTCGAGCCCGGCGAGCGAAAAGTCGGAAGGGGTGTAGCCTCCGGCCTGTGGCGAACGGCAATGATCCAGCAAACGGCTCAGTTCCTCCCGCCAGGATTTGGACAACTTCCGGATGCTGGAAGGGTTTTGCATCGAACGGCTGTAGGTCCATTCCGTTTCGAGGCATCCCTGCTTCACGGCGGCGTTGACTTCCAGCACATAGCGGCGCTTTGCCTGTGGGCTGCGGGTGGCGCCGACCGGATGGTCGGCCAGCCTGAAGGCGGAAAGCCGGGTTCCCTGGTCCAGTTGGCCCAAGTAGTTGAAGCTGATCTCGGCCTGGGGAAGGTCCGCCAGCCGGTGTCGCAGCCCCGTGTCCGAACCCAGATAGCGCAGCAGGCCATAGCCGATGCCCGATCGGGGAATCTGGCGAAGCTGTTCCTTGACCGTCTTGATGGTTTCGCCTTCGCCTTGTCCGGCCTGAACACTCAGGCAGACGGGATGAATGCTGGTGAACCATCCCACCGTGCGTGACAGGTCCACATCCTCGAACAGCTCCTGGCGGCCGTGCCCTTCCAAGTCGATCAGCACCTGGTCGGAGCCAGTCCAGGCAGAGACCGCCCGCGCCAAGGCCGCCAGCAGCAATTCATCGGCCCGGCTGCGGTAGGCCTTGGGCGAGTCCCGCAGCAGCCACTGAGTCTCTTCCCGGCTGAGGGAAAGGTTCAGGCTGGAGGTCAGCCCCTCGCGGTTGTCGCCTTGCGGAAAATCCATCGGCAGGCGTCCGGGGCTTTGCGGCAGGGAGAGCCAATGATCGGACTCGGCCTTGGTTTCATCGAGCTGGGCGTGCTCGGTCAGGCGATTGGCCCAGTGCTGGAAGGAGGTAGTCTTGGCAGGCAGCCGCAAGGCTTCGCCTCGGGCCAGCTGGCGGCAGGCCGTCTGCAGGTCTTCGGCCAGGATGCGCCAAGACACCCCGTCCACCGCCAGATGATGGGCCGACAGCAGCAAAAGGCCTTCGCGGCCCGGACCCCGTTCGAATCCGGCGGCCCGGAAAAGCGGACCCGACTGAAGGTTGAAGCCGGCTTGCAGACAGCCTGCGGCCTCTTCCACTGTTCGGTTCCAGAGGCCTTCCTGCAGCCGCGACAGGTCCACCCTGAGGAAGGGGTTGCAGTCCTCGGCTGCCGCATTCCATTGCCGCCAGCCGGAATCCAGCTGCTCGAAGCGTAGCCGCAGGGCGTCGTGCTGATGGGGCAGTTGCCGTACGGCCTTCTCAAGCCAGTCCCAGCGGATATCCGGATCCGCCCGAAGCACGATCGACTGGTTCCAGTGATGCGGTTGGGGGTTTTGCTGCTCAAAAAACCAGTGCTGCACAGGGGTCAGCGGCAGATCGCCTTCGACCAGGCCTTGCTCGGCCTGTGCTCGGCCCACCGTTTGGGCCACGGCAGCCTGTTGGGCCACAGAAGGGTTCTCGAAGGCCTGGCGGGCCGTCAGGCGCAGGCCGGCTTGGTGGGCGCGGGCCACGATCTGGATGCTGAGGATGGAGTCGCCCCCCAGCTCGAAAAAGTCGTCCTCGACCCCCACCCGATCCAGGCCCAGCACCTGCTCCCAGATCTCGCAAAGCTGCGACTGCACAGGCGTGCGCGGCGGCTGGTAGGGCTTGGTCAGATGTGGGCGCTCCCCTCCCGGAGCAGGCAAGGCCCGCCGGTCCACCTTGCCGTTGGGCGTGAGCGGAAAGGCGTCCAGTGGCACGAAAGCTGCCGGAATCATGTAGTCGGGCAACAGGCTGGCCAGATGCTGACGCAGCTCCACGTGCAGGTCTTGCTCGCCTTGTCCGAACTGAGTGAAGTAGGCCGCCAGCCTCGGCTCGCCGGCGGCGCTTCGGCGTTGCACAACCAGCACGTCGCGCAGGCGGGGATGGCTGCCCAGAGCCGATTCGACTTCAGCCGGTTCGATGCGATAGCCCCTGATCTTGAGCTGCTCATCCAAGCGCCCCAGGAACTCGGTGATCCCGTCCGGTCCCTGACGCGCCCGATCGCCGCTGCGGTACATCCTTGCGCCCGCCGTTCCGCTGTAGGGGTCGGGCAAAAAGGCGGCAGCCGTCTGGGCTGGCTGGCTGCTGTAGCCCCTGGCCAAAGCCTCACCGCCGATGCAAATCTCGCCCGCCACTCCGGTGGCAACGGGTTGCTGGTCAGGGTCGAGCAGATAAAGGCGGTTATGTGGAATGGGACGGCCCACCGGCACCGCACCCGAGCCCGCTTCGCCCAGGGACGTCTCGTAAACGCAGCAGCCCACCACGGCTTCGGTGGGGCCGTACTCGTTGATCACCCGGGTGGCTTGCAGCTTCTCGCCCAGCAGGGCCAGGTCTTCGCCCTTGAGGGCCTCGCCGCCCACCACCAGCAAACCTTCTTGGGGCTGGTTGCGCGGATCGGCCAGCAGGCGCAAATGGGAGGGAGTGATTTTGACCAG
>JANQFM010001090.1 GCA_028277865.1 Acidobacteriota bacterium | reverse complement strand
AGATGATTTTTCCTGCAATTGCCTTGGGCTTTGCCGCCAGCGCTGATATCATGCGCACCATGCGTTCGGCCATGCTCGACCACCCGTTCCGCCAACCTGTGGATCGCCCAGGACACCGTCTTTATCGAATTGGGCGGCGGACTGGTCCAAGATCCATTGAATTGGGTGTGCCTGGCCCGCCGGCTGCGGCCTTCCAAGCTCAAGTCGCTCATCAGCCGCGCCGAGCAGGCGCCGCGCAGCGCGGTGGTCTGCGTCGACTGCACGGTCTTTTCCCAGTCCGATGCCGCAGGCGCCCTCAGCGTCACGGCCCGCAACCTGCGTGCCCGCCTTCGCGACCTGTGCCGGCTGCTGGGAGTTCACCTGCCGGTCTATGTGCTGTTCACCAAGCTGGACCGGATTCCCTTCTTCCGCGAGTATGCCGGCCACCTGACCAACGATGAAGCCCGCCAAGTGCTGGGCGCCACTGTTGCAGTGAAGCTGGGGGAGCGTTCAGGCGTTTACGCCGAGCGGGAAACAAGACGCCTGACAGCGGTCTTCGACGGCATCTTCCATGGCTTGAGCCAGCGCCGCCTTTCTCTATTGTCGAGGGAAACCGAGTCCGAACCCTTGCCCGGCATCTATGAATTCCCCCGCGAATTCCGCAAGATCGGCCCGTCGGTGGTCCA
Organism: Acidobacteriota bacterium; assembly: GCA_028277865.1. Taxonomy (GTDB): domain Bacteria; phylum Acidobacteriota; class UBA6911; order RPQK01; family DATIPO01; genus JANQFM01. Next base: position 2,691 of record JANQFM010001090.1, on the reverse strand, counting down.
GTTCCTGGTCGAGCTGTGCAAGCCCAGCCAGTTGAATGTGGGTCCTTTTTTGCGCGGATTCTATTTTTCGGGCGTGCGGCCGGTAATCGTTCAGGACTCCCCCCAGCTGGAAGCGGTGACCCATAAGCCGTCCGGCGTCGATCTCGGCTCGGCGACAATGCTGCTGAGCGCCAAAGACCCCTCCTTGCAAAAGGTCCTCACCACCTCCCCGGGAGGGTCGAGAAAAGTCCCCCAATGGGTTTTCCTGAGCTATTTCTTCAACCACATCCTTCTCCAGGACCGCCAGGCCAAGGGCGCCAGTACGGTCAGTACGCGGGTCAGCCTGGCCCGCCGGGCGGCCTTGGCCCTGCTGACCATCCTGAGCCTGGTTTTGTTGGTCGGCTTTACGGTTTCCTATTTCGGGAACGCCGGGCTGCAGGATCGAATCTCGCAGCAGGTCCGGGCCCTATCGCAGGCCGGCCCGCAGGAGGGGGCGCCTTCCCTGGAGGCTTTGCAGCACCTGGATGCCCTGCGCGAGCTCCTGGAAGAGCTGATGTTCTACCGCACCGAAGGCCGTCCTTTGCGGCTGGGCTGGGGGCTTTATTCGGGCGATGAAATCTACGAGAGCACCTACCGGCTTTACCACAACCACTTCGACCGGGTGCTGCTGCAATCGAGCCGGGCACAGTTGGTGAGCTCCTTGCAGGGGGTGCCCGAAAAGCCTGCCGAGCAGGTCGAAGAGGAGCATTCCTACCAACGGGTTTATGATCGGCTGAAAGCCCACCTGATCGTGACCGACTTTCACCAAGAGAGCAGCAGCAACTTCTTGGCGCCTCAGCTTTTCCAGAACTGGCCGGGCGCAGCCGACGTCGACGACCAGAGGGCAGACTTGGCCTTTCGCCAATTCGAGTTTTACAGCCGCTACTTGTCGGAGCGGGATCCTTACGATTTCGACAGCGACCAGGCGGCAGTAGAGCACAGCCGCAACTACCTGGACCAGTTCGCCGGATTCGAACGCCTTTACCAGGGTCTGCTTTCAGGCAATGGAGCCCCGGACATCAGCTTCAACGCGTTTTACGACGCCAGGCAACCGGTGCTGCGCAGCCGGAAAACGGTTCGGGGCGCATTCACCCGCCAAGGATGGATCGCCGTCCAGGCTTTGCTGGCCGACCCTTCCCGCTTCCCGGCAGAGGAATGGGTGCTGGGGAAGGCGGCCCTCAGCGGGGAAGACATCCAGAACCTGGAAGCTCGGCTGCGCCAACGCTACATCAGCGACTACATTGAGGAGTGGAAGAGCTTTCTCGATGACGCCCACGTCTATCGCTACGCCCATGCCCAGGACGCCGCCCTCAGGCTCAGGCGCACAGCCGATGCCCGCTCGCCCCTGCTGGCCCTGCTCTGGCTGGCAGCCGATCACACCTCGGAAGGACCGGAGGAGGTGCGCGCCACCTTCCAACCGGCTTCCCAGATGGTTCCTCCGGCAGAGGAGAGCTACATTTCGTCCAATAACCGAGAATACGTGCGAGCTCTCCAGGATCTGCAAGGCGCCTGGGAAGCTTTGGCGCAGGCGATCGGGAATCAAAAGTTCCTGCCCCCCGAAACGAATCCCTTGCTGGTAGGCAGCATCCACAGCGCCGCCGGCACGGCCGATGCCGTTGCCAGGCAGGTGGCCCTGGATTTCAGGGGCGACCGGGCAGGACGGGTGTCGTCTCTGGTCAGGAGCATCATCGAAGCTCCCATCCGGAGAACCCGCAGCCTGCTCGACCTGCTCTCCGAATTGCCTTTGGATGCCGGAGGTGCTGAATTCTGCGCTGCTTTCAACCCTCTCTGGCAGAAGTATCCCTTCGACCCCAACAGCAGCCGGGAGGCGACCCTTCAGGAACTGTCGGCCGTCTTAGCACCTGGACAGGGGGAAATGTGGAAGTTCTATGACGAAATGCTCAAGAACCACCTGGTGAAGCAGGGCAGCAGCTACCAGCGCAATCCGGACAGCAGCATTCAGCTCAGAGACGATTTTGTCCTGTTCTTCAACCAGGCGGCCCGCGTTTCCCAGACTTTCTTCGCCCAGGGACAACCCCAGGCGAATATGACCTTTACGGTCACACCCCAGCCCATCGACACCATGGATGAGCTGGATCTCAATGTAGGCGGCCAAAACCTGCTTTCCAAGCGCAAGGGCGGCAGCCCCAAACTCCTGAACTGGCCTGGTTCCAATAACCAGGTGCGCCTGGTTATGACCCGCCGTGGGGTTGATTTTGAGATCTCTTGGGATGAGGGGGCCAGCCCTTGGAGCATTTTTCGGTTCTTTTTCGATGCGGCCTCCGTTCCGCCCTCCGGTTCCGGCATATACGAGTGGCGACCCGATGTTTCAGGAAGGCCGGTTCGCGGCGAGGGAGGCCGCCCTGTGGTAATCCGCTACCGGCTGGACCACGGGGCGGGCAATGCTCCCGTGCTCAAGAAGGGATACCTTGCCGGATTGAGCTGCGTGGCCAAAGTGAAGGGATGAGACCCAGGGCTAGCGAAGCAGCGCCTCAGACCGACCGCAGAAGGATTTCGGGTTCCAGGTTCCGGGTTCCGGGTTTTCGGGATTCGGACTCTGGAATCCGGAACCTGGAACCTGGAGCCCGGAACCCCTGACCGCCGCCGGACCCCTCGCAGCCAAATCTGACTCAATCGTGAAGAACCCTGAAACCCTAGCGGCCTAGTGATTTA
>JANQFM010001088.1 GCA_028277865.1 Acidobacteriota bacterium | reverse complement strand
GGGGCGGCACGCCGCCCCGAAGGAGGGGAGGGGATGCGCTATTCTCTGGCTCCACCGATTCTAGCTTTCCAGTCGTGGACTCCGCCGGGGCAGGCCCGGCGGCGGCCCGGAGAAGCTACTCGATTCGATTCCTCCCACGGGTTAACCGAATGCTTACTTGGCGCGAAACCCTTTTAAGCTGAGAAGTAGTCCGGTTCGTTGCCCGGTTTCCATTTGATGTTGCAGCCGATGCTGGGGATCTGCATGTCGGGGAGGTCGCGGCCCTCCAGCACTGCGTCAACCGCCGCCCGCAAGTCGGCGCCGGTAACCGGCTTGCCGTTGCCGGGGCGGCTGTCGTCGAACTGCCCTCGGTAGACCAGTCGGCGTTGCTTGTCGAAGAGGAAGAAATCGGGCGTGCAGGCGGCCCGGTAGGCCTGAGCCACTTGCTGGGTTTCGTCGAAAAGGTAGGGGAAGGTGTAGCCCGTCAGTTCGACCTCCTGCTTCATCTTTCCGGGGCTGTCTTGAGGATGGGTTGATACGTCGTTGGAGTTGATAGCCACCACCGCCAGGCCGCGCTGCCGGCATTGGGCGGCAAAGCGTGCCAACTCCTCCCGGATGTGCTTGACGAAGGGGCAGTGATTGCAGATGAACATCACCAGGAGTCCCTGGGCATCCGAGAAATCATCCAGCGAGACCCAATTGCCCTCCGTGTCCGGAAGGCGAAAATCGGGGGCCGGCGTACCCAGTGTCAGCATGGTGGAAGGCGTCATGACCATGATGGGTCCAGTCTTCCACAATGGCGAGTGGCACTTCAAGTCGAGGGGGAGGGGGTTCACGCGGAGGCGCAGAGACGCGGAGGGGAAGAAGAGATGGGAAGAGGAGATCCGTTTTCCGGTCATTCCCTCTTTTCTTCCTCTCCCCCTCTCTCTGCGTCTCCGCGCCTCTGCGTGAAATCCCCAGCCTCTGAGGATCAGTAGGGGATACAACCCATCTTGGGGTGCGGGAATTCACCCATCGCGGATCGAAGGCTGCCCACACTTGGGGCAGTTAGCTGGCACGTCGGTTGCTTCATTTACTCATAGGCAAGTTCTCTCCACCGGTTCCTCTTCGGCTGGAGCACACCTTCTCAAAGAAGTCGAGAGAAATCATGGAAAGCCAACAGAGCCCTCTCAAGAAACTGTCTCTGCAGCGCTCACGCACCGAAGGTGCTTTCAGCATTGATGAGAGTTTGTGGTGGGATCGCGAAATCAGGCATATTTTCAGGCTTCTCAAGCAGCATCTTCGTTCGCTGAACCTTTCATCCTCTAAAGATCAGAAAAGGGGTTCTAAGAAAGAAGACCAGCAGGCGGTTCTCGCCATGGCCATAGTGGGGGACCATGGCTCCGGCAAGTCCAGCCTGCTTAAGACCCTGGAGGCTTGCTTCCGCAAAAGAAAAAGCAGTGACCTGGAGGAAGAAGAGGCCTTGCAGGGCGTCCATTGCCTGCCAATCCTCAAGCCCAACCTTCAGGACGATCACCTGCTCTACGCCTTTCTGGCGGCTGCCCTGGAGGACAACCGTCCCGACGGCCAGGCAGATCGGTCAGCATCCATTTTGACGCCGTTGCAGAGGGAGGTCCAGGAGATCAGCGAGTATCTTCAGGTGGTCAACCCGGAGGGGTCCAATCAGGAAAACGACCCTTTGGGGATCAGCCTGGAGCGGCTCGACCGGCATTCCTCCAGCCTGTTGCTCAGCGAAAAAATGAATTCCTTGATCAAGGTGATGGCCGATTCGCTGGCGGGGAACTCCTTGGTGCTGATGCCGGTCGACGATGCCGACGCCAGCATGAGGTCATTTGCCCGAATCCTGGATACCTGCCAGCGCTACCTGATGCATCCCAGGCTGGTTCCCATTATCACGTTCAATCCCAGTTTGGCGGAGGAGTTCCTGGTCATGCACTTCAGCGGCGAAATGGTGCGGGGCGCTGCCGAGCACGCGACCAAGCAGACCTATGACCTGGCCAAGGTCAAGGCATTGCAGGATCTCGCAAAGCTATTCCCTGAGCGCAACCGCATCCACCTGCGCCCCGTAGCGGTAGCCCGGCTTCTGGGCACCCGATATGCCGTCGAGGGGCCGGATGGTACCAAGAGGGAATACTTGGAGGTTTTGAAGATGCTGCGCCGGGCCTCCCGGCTGCTTTTCGGCAGCTACCAAGAACACGAGGAGGAGGTCCGCAAACCGCTGCGGCCTTCCAGCCTGCGACGTCAGCTTCAAATCGTGGATGCAATGGATGCCGTCGGAGTGGGCAAGTTCGTCCTGGATTGCCTGGCTGGCCCCAAGAGTAACCGAACTATCGAATATCCCCGCAAATGGATTGAGTTTTTTGATGCGGCCTCCTGGACGCTCATCGACCTGTACCGGGATATCTTGCGGCAAGTTGCACCCGACCTGGAAGAGATCGTGGGTTGGACGCCCATCATCCTGAGGACCACGTTGCTCAACCGCATTCTTGACCTGGATCTGGCTACCCGCCGCAAACTCCTCACCTACTGGCGCTTCTCAAGCGACGATGTCTACAGCCAAGTGCTCTCCCTTTTGGCGGTCACCGTCTTCAGGCCTCGAATGGCCAAAGAGCCTCCCTGGGGCGACAACACCAGAATGATCGAAGCCTGGGTCAATTTTCAAGACAGACACCAAGCGGCTGAGGGGAAAGGGGGTGCCGAGTCGAAAGATGAAGGAGGCAAGAGCCTCAAATTGGCTTTGGACCCAGTTGAGGCAGCGATATTGGCCAAGCGCAGCTTGCTCTGGTTTTTGCACCTGTGGCTGGGTTTTTATCTTCCCCAGGTGCTGGTGCGCAACCGGGCCTTCGGATCGGCCAAGGACGGCTGCGTCGAGGCGCTGGATCATCGGGTGACCGGCATCGGTTGGCGGTACAGCGGTGCCGCCGCCATTCGCGCCATGCGTCAAGCGTTGGCCAATCGAGACATTTTTTCGACGGGCATGTTGCTGGTCAATCCGATTGAATTCGCCAACTCACTGAAACCTGAGGTGGGCAAACAAGGCAAGCCGTCAACGAATCAGCTCTTCCTTCACATCTGGTGCTTTTACGGGCTGCAGCACGGCGTACCGTGGGCAGCGGTTTCCTTTTGGAGGGGGCTGGGACTGATCGGCAAGATCCTGGCCGAAAACGAACGGTTGGACGATCTGACGAAGCTGAATGTCATCCAAGAAGGCAACCAGCCGAACGAAAAGAAAAAGAGCGAGATTTCGTACAGGGCGAGAATCTTCCGAGAGATCATCCTGGAGCATATTCATTCGGCCCGAATTGGCGGTCCCTGCCATTGGGATTCCCGGCAGAGTCAAGAGAAGTCCATCCGTGGATTCAAGAGCTGGGATCCGCTCAGCGACAGAATCATGGATGGCATGGTCATCGACAAGCTTGTCAAGGAACTCGTCAGCTGGCTGTCCTGCGTGCCCAAAAAACAAGGCTCGTCGAATTCGGAAGAGAGTGATCTGAAAAGACAGTTGATCGTTCGTCGAATGCACGGCGAGTCGATCATCCGCAGGTTCTGGCTCGAACTGGACAAGGTCTACCTCGAACTGCCGAATGAAAAGTGGAATGCACTGCAAGCACTCGGCCATTGGACGAAGGTGCTCGAGCGGTACTGGACCCATCCCGTTCCGGACGAGTCGGGGAAGGGAATTGCTGTCCCAGAAATCGTGGGCCTGCTCGAAAGGTGCCCGATCCCCCTTAAGCCGGCTTTTTATAGGCTCGATTCGGGGCAAAATGCGGACAACTCAGGATCGGGCCCTTTCTATGGGAGCCGAAAGAAGCTGTCCGGAATGCTGATGAAGCTGAAACGTGCAGACTTTCAAAGCACGCCTTTTGCCAAGAATGCAGCGCAAGATTTGCAGCCTGCACAAACTCAAGGCGCAGCTTCTGACAATTAGTTAGTTCTTGTCCAGATTGCGCCAAGTCGTTGATATGATGCCTGTTGCGGGCGTTGGGCGGCTCCCTTTCTTTTTTCCCTGAAAGGGATGGATTCGCCAG
>JANQFM010000006.1 GCA_028277865.1 Acidobacteriota bacterium | reverse complement strand
ACCGCCGCACGGTTGTTCGCGCTGTGATAGTTGTGTATTTTAGCACCTTCGAGTTAGAAGCCTGGAAGGGCCGTTCAGTGAGAGGTTTCGCGCCAAGACGCAAAGTCGCGAAGGATCGGAGAAGTGGCTTTGCGTCTTGGCGTCTTGGCGCGAAACCCTAGATTCGACGAAAAAGGAATTCGATGCTGCGCATTGGAATTGATACGGGCGGGACATTCACCGATTTCGTGGTTCACGAAGACGGCAAGATGTCCGCCTTCAAGCTGCCCTCCACATCTGCCCATCCCGAACGGGCGGTCATCGAAGGCCTCCGCAAGATTATTGCCAGACAGCCCAGCTTCCTGGTCCGCTACGGATCCACGGTGGCCACCAACGCCCTGTTGGAGCGCAAGGGCGCCAAGACCGTCTTGGTGACCAACCAGGGTTTTGAGGACATTCTGGAAATCGGGCGTCAGAATCGTCCGGGGCTTTACAGCCTGACCAGTTCCAAGCCCGAGCCGCTGATCTCATCCAAAATGCGCGTCGGAGTCAAGGAGCGGACCCTGCACGACGGCTCTCAGCTTGTACCGCTGGAAAAGAAAAGCCTCGATTGGCTGGCGGGCCGAATGGGTCAGCTTAAGCCCGAGTCGATTGCTGTGGCTCTGCTTTACAGCTACCTCAACCCGGACGGTGAAAAGGCCATTGAAGAAGCGCTGCGCAATACGGGAGTGCCCATCTCGCTCTCGCACCGCATTCACCCCGAATTCCGCGAGTACGAACGCACCTCGGCCACGGTCATCAACGCCTATTTGACGCCCACCATGGTGCGATACCTGACGGCGCTGGGAATGGATCCGGTGATGGAGAGGGGCAAGCTGACCATCATGCAGTCCAACGGCGGAGCCATCTCTGGCGAGGTGGCCCGCAACGAACCCGTCCGAACCCTGCTTTCCGGCCCTGCGGGCGGCGTGGTGGGCGCTTTCCGCATTGCTCAGCAAGCGGGATTCGAGAGGATCATCACGCTGGACATGGGAGGCACCTCGACCGATGTCTGCCTGTGCAACGGCCAGATCTCCATCACCAACGAATCCGAGATCGACCACTTTCCCGTTCCCACTCCCATGATCCCCATCCACACCATCGGAGCAGGAGGCGGTTCGATCGCTCATGTGGATGCCGGTGGGCTGTTGCGGGTGGGCCCGCAAAGCGCCGGCGCCGATCCCGGCCCGGTAGCCTATGGCAGAGGGAGGAAGATCACCGTCACAGATGCCCGGATTCACTTGGGTCACCTGCATCCCGAATTCTTTCTGGGAGGCGAGATGACTCTGCGCCCCCGACGCATCGCTCCCGCCCTGGACGCCTTGACCGCCAAGCTCAATCAGGCCGGAAAGACCCGCATGACTCCCGACGAGGTGGCTGAAGGGATCATCGAGATCACCAACACCCAAATGGAAAACGCCATCCGGGTCATCTCTCTGCAAAAAGGCTACGACACCCGAAGCTTCACGCTGGTCTGCTTTGGGGGCTCGGGCGGTTTGCATGCCTGCCGTCTGGCCCGTTCCTTAATGATCGGACGAGTGCTCATTCCGCCCGACCCGGGATTGGTATCCGCCTCAGGCGTGCTGGGCTCGGACATCATCAAGGACGCTTCGCGGACCGTCCTGCTGCTTTCCGACGACGATCAGGCCGAAACCGTGATTGACAGGATCTACACCGAACTGGAAGCACAGGTGATCGCCTTGATGTCGACCGAGGGCTTTTCAGGGGATCAGGTGGGGCTGGTGCGCAGCATGGATGTCCGCTACAGGGGGCAGTCCTACGAACTGAACGTTGAATACAGCAGCGACTATGAGGAGGATTTCCATAGCCTGCACGAGCAGTACTACGGCTACGCCAATCCCGCTCTGGGGGTCGAGGTGGTGACTTTGAGGGTCCGCGCCACGGGGCTGAGCGAACCGCCTGAAATCGCCCGCCATCCGATGGCCTCGGAGTACCCTCCTTCCGAAGCTCTGCTGCAGGAAAAGCACATCCGCCTGGACGGCCGTGAGACGCCGACCCGCTTTTACGTGCGCCAGCGCCTTTTGCCTGGCAACCGCCTGCGCGGCCCGGCCGTCATCGTCGAGTACAGCTCGACCACCCTGCTCCCGGAAGGCTTCGAAGCCCGGGTCGACGAGTGGAAGAACCTCGTCCTCCTCGATAGGGGGTAAGATAGGGTTTCGCGCCAAGACGCCAAGACCGCAAAGCAAGTACGATTTTTCCTTCGCGAACTTTGCGGCTTGGCGCGAAACCCAGGCATTGCCGATGCAAGAAGGACTTCCTTTCACCCGACAGCGCCAGGTCAGCACGGTCTCAGAGATCGTATCCGAGGTCAAAGGACTGTTGGAGACCTCCTTCCGGGATATTTGGGTGCGCGGGGAGATCAGCAACTTCGTAGTGCCTCGTTCGGGACATTTTTATTTCTCGCTCAAAGACGACGAGTCGCAGCTGCGGGCGGTGTGCTTTCGCCGTCAGGGCCGCTATCTCAAGATCCGGCCCGAAAACGGAATGGAAGTGCTGGCACGGGGCAGCATTACGGTCTACCCTCCGCGCGGCGATTTTCAGATGATCGTCGAGTACATGGAGCCTCTGGGGCAAGGAGCCCTGTTGCTGGCTTTCGAGCAACTCAAGGCGCGGCTTTCGGGCGAGGGGCTGTTCGATGCCGGGCGCAAAAAGCCCCTTCCCCTGCTCCCCACCAAGATCGGAGTCGTCACTTCGCCCACCGGCGCCGCCATCCAGGACATCCTGAGAGTGCTGTCGCGGCGCAACAACCGCCTGGATGTCCTGATCCACCCGGCCCGCGTTCAGGGCCCGGAGGCTGCCGGCGAGATTGCACGGGGCATCCGCCGACTGAACCTAAGGGACGACTTGGACGTCCTGATCGTTGGGCGGGGAGGCGGGTCGGCCGAGGACTTGTGGGCCTTCAACGAAGAAGCGGTGGCGCGGGCGATTTCCGAGTCGCGGCTGCCGGTCGTCTCGGCGGTGGGGCACGAGATCGACTTCACCATCGCCGACTTGGTGGCCGATTTGAGGGCACCGACCCCTTCGGCGGCGGCCGAAATCGTTTCGGCGGCGCGCAGCGAACTTACCGACCGGGTATCGCAGCTGAGGCGCCGGGCGGCTCAGGCCATTCGGCTGCAACTGCAGAGCAAGCGCCGGCAGCTGCACCAGCTTTCCTCCAGCCGTTCCTTCGTGGACGCCGAAACGCGTCTGCGCATCTACCTGCAACGCCTGGACGAACTGCAAGGCCGCCTGCTCAAGACACTGCCTGTTCGATTGCAGCCAGCACGTCACGAAGTGGCCCACCTGCACAAGTCGTTGCAGCAATCGATACGCTATTTCCTGTCCTCGCGCCGACAGGCCTTGGAGTCCCGATCCGGTCGTTTGCAGGCCTTTTCGCCCTTGTCGGTTCTGGAACGCGGCTACGCCATCGTCTCGCGGAGCGAAGGAGAAATCGTACGCGACCCCGACCAGGTCAAGCCGGGCGAGCGCCTTTCCGTCCGGGTCGCCCGCGGAGATTTCGCCGTCCAACGTGCAGACGACTCAAGAAAGGAAGAGCCTGCGGGCCTCCCAAAAAGATGAAATACAAGGAATTCGAACAAGCCCTGCAACGCCTGCAAGAAATCGTCGAAAAGCTCGAAAAGGGCGACCTGGCCCTGGAAAAGTCTCTCCAGCTCTTCGAAGAGGGGATCAAGATCTCCCGCTTTTGCGGCACCAAGCTGGACGAAGCTGAACGCAAAGTAGAAATCCTGCTCGAGACCGCAGGCGGGGAGTTGAAAGAGGAGCCCTTCGAAG
>JANQFM010001065.1 GCA_028277865.1 Acidobacteriota bacterium | reverse complement strand
CATGCCCTCGCTGGAAGGGGATCTCAGCCTCTATTCCGAGAGTGCCAACTTGACCGAAGCTTACCTGCGAGCTATCGCCAGGATGGCCTGGTCGCTGGTCCATCATCAGGGAGTCCCCAAGGATTACCTCCGCCAGGATTTGACCACTCCTTTCCTGAAGGGACGCTGGCTGCTCAGCCGACAGATCACCCGGCATGCGGGACGCTACGACCGTCACGACGTCAACCTCGACCTCTTCACCGCCGACACGGCTGCCAACCGGGTGCTCAAGAGGAGCATGCGGATGATCCTCTCGGCTGCGGCAGCCGAGGAGACCCGTCGCCTGTCGCGCAGCCTGGTGTTGCTGCTCGGCGAGATCTCCGACGCCCCGTTGTCTGTGCGGGCCTGCGACGAGCTGCACTTCGACCGCCGCAATGCGTCCTGGGAGCCACTTTTCCGCCTCATCTCGCAGTTTTTGAAACGGCAGCTGAGCGATGTGGCTTCGGGAGCGGATTCGGCGGGGCCGGCGTGGCTGTTTGACATGAACGAGGTTTTCGAGTCCTACCTGGCCTGGAGGATTCGACGGCTCTATGGAGGTACGGTCACCATCCAGGGGCCGGCCCGCTGGTTCTTGAAGACTTCGGGAGGCTACAAGAGATCCCTGGTCCCCGACATCGTGATCGGCCCTGAGAATTCGCCCCGCTTGATCATCGATGCCAAGTGGAAGCGGCTCGGAGCAGCCTTGGAGCAATCGGTATCCCTTCAGGATCTGAGGCAGGTCTACGCCTACGGCAAGATCTACCGGGTTCCGAGGGTTCTGTTGATCTATCCAGCCGCGACGGAGCGTGCGAGGGAATTCGAATTCAGAAGCAATGAAGTCGATAGCGCTGTTCGGATCACTATCGGCGAAGTCCCAATGGGGATTGGCCAGGGGGAAGAAATGGACCGGGCGCTGAGGCGGTTGCTGCGGTTGGCCTGATCGAATTGTTGGGCGTCCAGGCGCCGGGAATCGTCCCGTGAGATCCGGATTGGGATTCGCCATTCGACAGCCGAGTTTTCATTGGCCCAGCAAATCCCCCCAGAATCTCCACCCTCCGGCAAACCCAGCAACCACGCGGCTTTCCAGGCCGGACCCGTCCCCATTGGCGTTGACATAAGCTTCTATCCAGGTCCTGCAGTCTGCTTCAGCGGGCTTTCCCGGAAGGCATTCATGCCTGGAGGGTTGCTAGGCCAGTCCTTTTCAGGGCTGGT
>JANQFM010000914.1 GCA_028277865.1 Acidobacteriota bacterium | reverse complement strand
CCGTCGCATTGGAGAAGGATGCCCAGTTGATTACCGCCGATCGCAAATACAGCAAGAAGGCCCGTTACTTTGGTTCGTTGCTTCGGTTGGAGGATTATTAACCGAGGACGAACCGGTGCTCGAGAATTGCGCGAAAATCTTTCGTGTTCCTTTCGCGTCCCTCTCGCGGGCTTCCCCCCTGCACCTTCAGTAAAGCAGCTCCGACCACCTTCGGCCCGAGATGAGTTTCTCCTTTGCAGCCCGCCACTTCTCTTGCGAACCGGCCACTTCAGACAGGGCCTCGTCCAGCTTTTCGGACATCTTTTCCTGCCCCGCCACGTAGACATAGGTCTTGGGATCCTGAAGCAGCTCCCGAACCTCTAGGGAGTGCTCGCGCAAGCGCTCCTCCACTGCAGGCGGCTCGTCAAAATAAGGGCGCGGGCTGAGGGCTTGGAAGGCCTGGAAGGTCTCCTGGTCGTAGTATTGGCCCAGATCGTTGTGAACGTCGTTCAGGTAAAGCATCTCCAAAGGGGTCTTTGCGCCGTAGAAGAGGCGGATTTTCCCTCTCCAGCTTCCCCGTTCCTCGTAGACGTGCTTGATGAAGGCCCGGAAGGGCGCAATCCCCGTTCCGATGCCGATCATCAGCAGGTTTGCGGATTCGTCGCGGGGGACCAGGAAGTGGCGCCCATAGGGTCCGGTGAGGGTGAGGGCGTCGCCGGGGCTGCGGTCGCACAGGTAGTTGGAGGCCATGCCCGGGTACTGCTCTCCGCTCACCTCGTCGATGTAAAAGCAGCGTCGCACACAGATGGAGAAACGGGCTGCCTGGCTGCCTTCGCCGCTGCGGCCGCTGGCGATGGAGTAAAGGCGCAGATGGTGCTCGGCGCCGAATTCGTGAGGGCCGGGCGGCAAGACTCCGATGCATTGCCCCTCGATGAAGTGGAAGGTCGGATCGTCCACCTCCAGGACGATATGGCGCACCTCGACGCCGGAATCCGGCGGCGTCATACGACTGGTTTCCCGGACGGTGGCTTGGTATCGGTGGCTGATGTCAAGCTCGGCGATGTTCATGGTTTCCTCGATTCTTGGGGAAGCCTGCGGGCATGCAGGCATTCCTCGGGCGCAAGGCCGGAGCAGCAGAAGCCGTTGCGGCGTCCGTTGCACAGAAAGGGCCGTTGATGGTCGCCGGAGCGGTTCATCAGCCAGGCCCATCCTGCCGCCACCAGGAAAATCACTGCGGCGGCTGCCAGGTAGTTCAGCACTCTTTATCCCCCCAGTCCGGCAAAGCCCATGAAGGCCAGCGACAGGACGCCGGCCAGCATCAGGCTCACGGCGGCGCCTCGGGCCAGGCTGGGCATGTCGGCCAGTTCCAGCTTTTCGCGCAATCCCGCCATAATGATCAAGGCCAGGCTGAATCCCGCTCCTGCGCCCAGGGCGTAGGCCAGACACTGCAGGAAATCATACTCCCGAAAGGTCTGGAACAAGGCCAGGCCCAGGATGGCGCAGTTGGTGGTGATCAGGGGCAAATAAATGCCCAAGGACCGAAAAAGCGCCGGGCTGTACTTTTTCATCAGCATCTCCACCAACTGAACTGCCGAGGCGATGACGGCGATGTAGCAGATCAGGCGCAGGTACTCGACCTCAAAAGCCACCAGCACGAAATTGATTCCATAGGCGCAGGTCGAGGCCACCAGCATCACAAACATGACCGCCAACCCCATCCGAGAGGCGGTCTGCAACTTGCCCGAGACGCCTAAGAATGGGCAGATGCCCAAGAATGTGCTGAGCACGAAGTTGTTGATCAAGCAGGCGTTCAAGAAGATGAAAGGCAGCGAATCAGTCGGCATGGGCAAGACCTCCTTCCGGTCGGCGGGCCGTTCGGCGCTCCTGGAGCCAGGCGAAGAGCAGCAGCCAGCCGCCCAGTACGAAAAAGCCGCCCGGAGGCAGGATCATGATGGGCCAGGGCTGAAAGCCCGCTCCGAAGATTGCCACTCCAAGCAGCGATCCGTTGCCCAGCAGCTCGCGTACGGATCCCAGGCAGAGCAGGGCCAAGGTGAATCCTGCGCCCATGCCCAAGGCGTCCAGCAGAGACTTGCCCAAGGGGTTCTTGGAGGCGAAAGCTTCGGCCCGGCCCAGGATCATGCAGTTGACCACGATGAGCTGGATAAAGGCGCCCAAGGCCCGGTAAAGGTCCAGGCTGATGGCCTGGATGAGGTAGTCGACCACGGTGACGAAGGTGGCGATGATGACGATGTAAGTGGCGATGCGCACCTGCTTGGGGATGAAGCGGCTCAGCAGCGAGACCAGTGTGCTGGATCCGATCAGCACAAAGGTGGTGGCCAGCCCCATGGCAAGGGCGTTGATCACCGAGTTGCTGACCGCCAGCACGGGGCACATCCCTAGCAGCATCACGAAAACCGGGTTTTCGCGCCACAGGCCTTTGAGGAAGGTGTCGGTGTTCTCTTTCATCGTTGTCTCCAGGTTTCGCGCAAAGATGCAAAGGCGCAAGGACGAGAAGGGATTACTTGGCGGTCTTTGCGTCTTGGCGCGAAACCTCCTCTCCTGCCTCCCGGATGCGTTTCAGGTTGGCGGCCAGCAGGGGGAGCAGCTGCCGCGTGCTCTCGTCCAGCATTTTGCTCACCGCCTTGGAGGAGATGGTGGCCCCGGATATGGCGTCGATTTGCCAGGCTTGGGTCTTTTCTCCCCGCTTGACGGATTCGATGGAGTGAAGCAATGCCGTCTGCTGCTGGTTGAGGCGCACATCCAGGCACTCGAAGTTTTTCAAAAATCGCTCGTCTGTTTCAATCTTGTCTCCCAACCCTGGCGTTTCTCGGCTGTCCAGGACGATCATGCCGGTGACGCATTCCTTTTGCGGCGAATAGCCATAGAGGATGCGGATGACGTCCTGGTATCCTTGCCCGGCGGCTTCAATGGCGATTCCGGCCAGCTTACCGTCCCCATCGTAGCCCGCGTAGACCATGATGCCGAGACCTTCTCCCTTGGCCTGGCCTTCCGGTTGCGCTTGGCCGTCCGGCCCGATGACGAAAGTGATGCGGTGCTGGGCGCCGGGGACCACCTGGAAGATGGCCTGTTCCAGCGCCCGGCGGCGATTTTCGGCGATGCGGGGCAGGGTGGCCTGGTAGACAAAAACGATCAGGAATCCCGACAGCACAGCAGCGCCTGAAAGCGCCCGGATCATTCTGATGCTGGTGCCGCGGGGTTGTTCGGTCATGGCCTGCCTCCGTCTGGCGGCTTCCCCTTTTTCACCGCCCCGAACACGCGCGGCTGGGTCAGGTTCTCGATGATGGGTGAGACGGCATTGCCCAGCAAAATGGCGTACATCACGCCTTCGGGCAGACCTCCGAACAATCGGATGATGACGGTCACAATTCCCATTAAAGCTCCGTAGATCCAGACTCCCCGTGGCGTCACCGGTGAAGCCACCATGTCCGAGGCCATGAAGACTGCGCCCAGCATCAGGCCTCCCGAGCATAGGATGAAGAGCGGATCGGGATGGCGTTCCGGGTTGGCCAGGTAAAACACGGCCCCCGTGAGCGCGGCGCTGGCCAGCATGGACACCGGAATGCGCCAGTTCATCATCTTGCGCCAGGCCAGATAGGCGCCGCAGATCAGGATCACCAGTGCCGAGGTCTCTCCCGCCGAACCGGCCGTCATCCCGAAGAAAAGCTGGCTGACCTCGGTGCGGACGCCGTCGTACTTCATCAGTGCCAGCGGCGTGGCGCCCGAGAAAGCGTCCACCGAGAGGTTTTGCACCCACTCGGCGATGTCGGCAGGCAGCGCGAAGGGGAAAGTCCAGGTCGAAGGGATGAACTCGATGAAGCGGTTTGCAGCCCCGCCGGGTGTCCAGGTGGTCACGGCTATCGGAAATGCGGCCTGCAAAAAAGCTCGTCCCACCAAGGCGGGATTGAAGACGTTGTAACCCAGTCCTCCGAAGAGGGCTTTGCCCAGGGCGATGGCGATCACACCTCCCACAACAGCCATCCAGATGGGCAAACCGGGCGGCAGGGTCAGGCCCAGCAGCAGCCCGGTGATGACGGCGCTGCAGTCGCCCACTGTGCTCCCTCCCGAAGCCCGGCTGATGAGGTGCTCGGTGAGGACGCAGCTCAAAGTGGTGGCTGCCAGCAGGGCCAAGGCGCTGATTCCGAACTGGAAGACTGCGAAAGCCGCCACAGGCAGCAATGCGCCCGCCACGTTGCGCATGATGACGTCGACCGTCAGCGCCTGCTTAATGTGCGGCGAAGTGCGCAACTGCATGGTCGGCATCTGTGTCGCCATCAGTCCAGTCTCCGGAGGGTTTCACGCAGAGGCGCA
>JANQFM010001014.1 GCA_028277865.1 Acidobacteriota bacterium | reverse complement strand
GAATGCTTACGGTCCCTTTCTGCCGCGCAGACTCCTAGCGAGGCAGCGCCTCAGACCGACCGCAGAAGGATTTCGGGTTCCAGGTTCCCGGTTCCGGGTTTTCAGGATTCGGACTCTGGAATCCGGAACCTGGGACCTGGAGCCCGGAATCCCTGACCGCCGCCGGACCCCTCGCAGCCAAATCTGATTCAATCGTGAAGAACCCTGAAACCCTAGCGGCCTAGCCTTTTCCGATCTGGGATTTGCGCCTTTGCGTCTTTGCGTGAGATCCGCTTCCCCTGGATCCATGCTGTTTGGCGGCAATGCCGGAGAGAACCTCCAGGACGGCTCGGTTGGCCAGCAACGCCGTTGTCTGGCCCGGATTGTCGTAGGGCGGCGAGACCTCCACCAGGTCGAACCCTCTGATGGGCAAGTCCATCGCACAGCGGCGCAGGGACTCCAGCAGTTGTCGGCTGGTGAGCCCGCCGGGTTCCGGGGTGCCTGTGCCGGGCGCCATGCCGGGATCCACTACATCGATGTCCACGGAAAGAAAGGCGGCCGGCCAGCTGCGGGCCTCTTCTACAATCTCGTCCAGGCAAGCCTGCAGGCCCTTGCGGGCAATGTCGTCCATCGTCTGCCATCGAATTCCTTGCTCTTGGGCCCAGCGTGAGGATGCCGGACCCGGCCAGTAGCCTCGCAGCCCGATCTGAATTACCTGGTGGCCGCGAATCGCCCCGGATTCGATGGCGCGGCGCATCGGCGTCCCATGGCCCAGAGGCGAGCCGAAATCGCTGCGGTCGCCGATGTCCGCATGAGCGTCGAAATGGATCAGCCCGAAGCTGCCTTTTCCCAGCTGGCGAGCCAGACCTTCCATGTTGGCCAGGCTGATCGAATGATCCCCGCCCAGGACGATCGGCACTGCCATGGCTTGGGCGATCTTGGCCACCGCCTGCTCGATTTGCTGCATCGTCTCCTGAATGTTGCCGGGATCGAGGAGCAAGTCTCCAGCGTCGACGATCTTCAGGAAGCTGAAAGGGTCGAGGCCCAAGGTCAGATGAGGACGGTAAGGGATTGCCGGCAGGTAGTCCGTGAGGCGGATGGCTCGAGGGCCGAAGCGCGAGCCCGGCCGATAGCTGGCGCCGCCGTCGAAAGGGGCGCCAAGGATGACGGCATCTGCCTGGCGGTAACTGGCGGGATCCTCCAAGTCTGCCCCTGCAACCCCCAAAAAACGTTCTTGCGAGCCGTACACACCCTGATATCGGTGCTGCGCCTCCGCTTCGTCGTAGCCTTGGGGCTGGCATCCGGCCAATGGGGAGCCGTTCTTTTCCTTGATGCTCATTTTCCTCGACAAGACAGCAGATAGCAGTCGCACTCGCTCCGATTCGCTCAGGATATCATCGGAAAGATTCGTCGGTGCGATCCTGTCGCAGCAAATTTTGCGGACGATTCCCAGGCAGGCACCTGTTCGTGCCTTGCCCTCCTCTCTCTGTGCCTTTGTGCCTCTGTGGCTTCTCCGAGGAATTCCCGACCCCTGACTCCAAGTGAGAAACTTCGCTATCATCATCCCGTCCCAGGCGGCAGGCTGGACACTGGAGGCAACATGACTTTGGAAAGATTGATCATCTTGACGCTTTGTCTTTCGATCGGGTGCTCCGCACCGATTGAAATCGAACCCCGGACCGCAGCAGTGGAACATCCTGAAGAGTTCCTGCTGGAAGGCAAGGTGATCAATCCGAAATGCGTCCATCTGCTCCAGGCCTCGATCAGCGAGCATGCCAGCATCATCGTGCGTTCGGTCATCCTGGAGACTTGCCAGGAGAGCAACCTGGCCTACGAAGGTCAGCAGTACACGAAAAACCAAGACGGGACGATCCTCTATTGCGAAGACCCCGAGGATTGGCACAGTTGCTTCTCTTACCGGGTACTGGGCAGGACTGCCAACGGCATTTTCCTCCTCTACCACGGCCCCACCATCGGAGCTTATGAGATCGTGGGGAGCGAGGTGACCTTCGATTTCCTGGAAGGCGGCAAGCAGGAGGTCCACGTCCTGACCAAGCTCGGCGAATCGCACGTGCCCTGCTTCCGATCCGCACAGGTCGATGGCAACAACTTGAAGATCACCAAGAGGGTGTTCGATGCGGAGGCTCCCCGGGCCTTTCAGTGCAAGGACGAAGAAGAAACGATCGTCCACAGCTTCTGATGAAGCTTCCATTGATGACTGAAGCTTGGCGAGGTTTTGGATCGTCTCTTCTGCTGTCGGCGCCACTATTCCTTCCGGCTCATTGCTACCTGTAGCTGTGCTTCTGTTGTCGCGGTTGGGACATTGTCTGTTTGCTTTCCAGTCGGTCACTGAACTCTCAAAAAAATACGCTTACAATAGGACAATGCTCCCAAAGTCACTGAAAGCTACTTTGCTGATTGCAGTTTTCATATTTCCCGTCGCCGGGGCTTCGCAGACGACCTTGCGCCTCCAGCCAAGAATTCCCCGCCAAGGCGAGCTCCGCGAGGGTGCCGTTCACGTTTACGAAGCAGATCTCGCAGACGGGCGAAACTGGCGCCTTCAGGTTACGGCTGAGGGGAACGAGGCGCTGGTGAGCATCAATGGCGGCGATCGCTCGGCTGACTTGACCGTGCGGACCCTTTTCGGTCTGGGGTGGACGGAGAGGCTGACGTGGACCAGCCGGAGGGCGGGGACAACCCGCATCACGATTCGCGCTGCCGCCCGAGGCGCGCCTGTCGGACCCTATCGGCTTGTGCTGGAGCCCGCGGCTGAACAGACGCAGTCGGATCTGAAGGCGCTTGTCGCCGAGCGGCTCCAGACCGAAGCCGCCCGGCTCCACACCCGGGCCAAGCTGGAATCGACCATCGATCCGAAGCTGCGCGAGGAATACCTCCGTCAAGCAGCGGCAGCGCTCGAAAAAGCTCTTCCCCATTGGCGCGAGTTGGGGCTGTGGCGAGCCGAGCTTCGCAGCAGAGCATATCGGGCTGAAATCTTCCTGGACCTCGCTAAACCGGCTCGCACGACTCAGATATTGGAGGAGGTGCTGCCTTTAACGGAGGCAGCGGAATTGGCTGTGACGAGAGCCCTGCTGCTCGACCGCCTTGGATTCGCCCTGCTGCGCCAAGGGAATCTTGAGCAGGCCCGCCATTCGCTGGAGCAGGCCGAAGAAATTTGGCGAACACAGGGTCTCAGGCAGGGCCAGGTTTGGACCCGCAGCTCACTGTGCTTCATCTCACTGCGGCAAGGAGCCTGGAGCGAGGCGAGGCGTTGTTACGAAGAGCTGCTGGCCACGGTGCACCTCGCCGGGGAGCATCGGCTCGAGGCCAAACTGCGCAACAGCTTGGGCGGCGTGTATGTCAACCTGGGCGAACCCGACTTGGCCATCGGCAGCTACAACCAAGCTCTTGCACTGAGCCGGCAACTCCAAGATTCAGAGTCAGAGGCTCAAACCCGCAACAATCTGGGCGCTCTTTACCGAGCTTTGGGTGAACCCGCACAAGGCATCGAGCACTATCGGGAGGCGTTGGCTTTCTTTCGGAGCAGGGGCGACTTCTACTGGCAAGCCCGAACCCTCAACAACTTGGCCTACGCCTATTTCACCCTCGGCAATCTGGAAAGGGCACGGACCTTTTTCCGCGACGCCCTGGCGCTGCGGCGCCGGGCCGAGGATCGCCTGGGTGAGGCTGTCACGTTGCGCAACCTCGGGCGTGTGGCGGCCCGTCAGGGGGACTTTGCAGCGGCAGCCCAAGCGCAGCAAGAAGCTCTGGACATCGCCCGCGCCTCCAAGAGCCGACGAGGCGAGGCCGCGGCACTGCGCCTGTTGGGGGCAGTCCTTGTTGCCCGGCAGAAGGCTGCCGCAGCCCGCCTCCACCTCGATCGCGCCCTCGAGATCCGCCGCAGCCTCGGGGATCGGCAGGGCATGGCTGAAGCCCTGCTGAGCAGAGGCGAGGCGCAGCTCAGCCAAAGGGAAAGCGAGGCCGCAATGGCCAGCTTCGAGGAGTCCCTCAAGCTCTACCGCGCGATCCGCAATCCTGCAGGCGAGACCGAAGCGCTCTACGCACTGGCGCGGGTCCAGCGGCAGCGCGGCCTGCTGGACGAAGCCCGCAGCCGCTTGGATGCAGCTCTGGCGATCGTCGAGTCGCTGCGCATCCGCATCACCGATCCGACTCAGCGAGCTTCGTTTTTGGGTGCCAGGCGCGGCGTCTACGAGCTATTGATCGATGTCCTCATGGATTTGCACCGCGCCCATCCCTTAGCCGGCCATGATCGGGTCGCCCTGCAGGTGAGCGAGCGGTCTCGGGCACGCACCCTCCTCGACCTCCTCGAAGATCCGGCCGCCAGCCTCGACCCCAGCATCCCCGCTCAGCTGCACCAGCGTCTGCGAAGCGCACAACGGCGCCTGGACG
This sequence comes from Acidobacteriota bacterium, assembly GCA_028277865.1. Classification (GTDB taxonomy): domain Bacteria; phylum Acidobacteriota; class UBA6911; order RPQK01; family DATIPO01; genus JANQFM01. The sequence continues at coordinate 9,318 of JANQFM010001014.1, read as the reverse complement.
CCAAGGCCCGGCGCCAGCTCAGGGTTCTGGCCCGAGGGGCCGACCAGGCATCGGCCGCGGCACTGGAGAGCCAGGTCCAGGATGCGTTGACCGAACTTGAGGCAAAGCAGGCCGAGGTCCGCCGCGCCAGTCCGCGCTTTGCTGCGCTGAGCGCACCCGAAACGCTCTCGGTGGACGGGATTCAACAGCTGCTCGACCCCGAGACCGTGCTGCTCGAATTTGCTCTGGGAGAGGAGCGAAGCTTTCTTTGGATGGTGACCTCCCAGGCCGTGGCCAGCTTCGAGCTGCCCGACCGGGAGAAGATCGAGCTGCAGGCGCGGCGGGCTTATCAGCAGCTCAACCAACTCGATCTACGCACCCGCCGCACGCGCCGTGAGGCGGCCTACGAACTGGCCCGCTCGATCTTGGCGCCGGTTGCGCCGCAATTGTCAGGCCGCCGCATCGTTGTCGTCCCGGACGGCGCACTCCACTACATCCCCTTTGCCGCATTGCCGCTTCCGTCGGAAAAAGAACATGGTCAAGAGGTGCCGCTACTTGAGCGGTGGGAGATTGTCCACTTGCCTTCGGCATCGGCCTTGGCACTGCAGCGCCGACTGCTGGCAGGGCGCAAAGCAGCGCCCAAGGTCGCCGCGGTGCTGGCCGACCCTGTTTTTGGAGCCCCGGATCCCCGGCTCGGGCCGCTGAATTCCGATCCCGAGGGGCCGCCGCTCAAAGAGGATGGCAAAGACCTGATGCGAGCCTACCGGGAACTGGGGATCCCCGGACTGGGCCGCTTGCCTCACACCCGTCAAGAGGCACTGGCCATCGCCGCCATGGCGCCCCCAGGTCAGGTGTTGACTCTGCTGGGTTTCGAGGCCAACCGCCAAAGAGTGCTCAGCGCCGAGCTGGAGTCCTATCGAATCCTGCATTTCGCGACCCACGGGCTGTTCCATCCCCGCAGCCCGGAGCTGTCCGGCCTGGTGCTCTCCCAAGTGGATCCCCAAGGCCGCCCCCGCGACGGCTACCTGCGCCTGCACAACCTTCTGGGACTCGATCTGAGGGCGGACCTGGTCGTCCTCTCGGGCTGCCGTACTGCCCTCGGAAAGGAAGTGAGCGGCGAAGGCTTCGTAGGGCTGGCCCGCGGCTTTCTCTATGCAGGCGTACCGCAGGTCGTGGCCAGCCTGTGGCAAGTCCAGGACGAGGCGACGGCGCAACTGATGACCCGCTTTTACGGGGCGTTGCTGAAAGAGGGCCAGCCCGCAGCCCTTGCGATGAGGCAGGCCCAGCTCTCCGTCCGCCGAGAGCGCCGCTGGCAGGATCCTTTCTTTTGGGGAGCCTTCCTCTTTCAGGGGGACTGGCGCTGAAGACTGCGACATCGAACGAGCTTCCTTCACTTTGTGTATTGATAGAAGACGAAAGCCAACACATTGCAAAAGGAGAGATCGATGTCTTGCAAACTCGGAGACTTTGAAGGCACTTGGAACATCGAGGCAGGAGAGCTCGGATGCAGTCAGATCACCCTCGAAAAGCAACCCGGCAGCGATCCAATCCAGTACCTGCTGACCGGCTGCCACAACGATCCGCTGCTGACCTTGGACCCTGTCAACTTCACCCTCAAGAACCACAACCTTTGCCTTTCCCTGGGGAAGGAATGCAATCGCCTTGTCGGCATCAGCGAAGAGGAACGGGTATTTCAGGTGTGGGCTGCCGTCAGGGATGGCAGTGGATCCGATGACGAACTGCAGCTCGGACCTCCTCCGTCGACCGACCCGGTATTGCAGAAAGTTTTCTGCGTCAAGGCCGTGGTCGGGGAGAAGCCCCCAGTGAATACAAGCGACCAGATCTGGATCGAGTTTGAAAACAACACGTATCCCATCTACAAGAAAGAGGAAAACCACGAACCGGAGCGCTACGACACCCTGCAATACAATTCGGCCAACCGCACCCTGGACGGCGAATTCCGGACCGTTGCTCTATGGGTTCGCTCGGGTGACCCGAAGAATTGCCTATTCGGCCTCTTGGAGAGTTCTCAGCAAGCCATGCAGAGAATCCGCGAAGTCCTGGAAGGCGCAACCGGGGAACCGGACATCGCGGCGCGGATCGAGAAGATCTTGAGAGAAGAAATGAAAGGCCTGCTGCCCTTCGAGATCGACTTGCTGGTCCGCAGGATGCTTCAGGTCCGGCCCTTGAGTTCGGTGGCTGTCTGGGGGGCGGAAGAGGGCTAAGCCCAGGAGTTAGCCGAAACCATCAGGGAATCAACTCCAGCTCTACTTCTCGTCTGGAAGGGGTTTCGGCCAAAAGCCCCTCCCGGACGAGAACGAGAACTAGCTCGAGCCGGACTGACTCGTATTATTGCAACGATCCACCACAATCCGGATCGAGAGCTGGCCTTTGTGGGCTTGTGTGGACCCCTTGATGAAACTCCCCTTTTCTTGCACCACTGAGATGACCCAGCACACCTTTTTCCTTCCCAGTTCGGCTGCTGCGGTCCCTCCAGCCATCGCTTCCTGATCGCGTCTGAACAAAAGAAGCCTGCGACAAATCGCACTTTGCCTGCACTAGCTTTTCCGAAGAGCAAATTCGGGATCGCGGCCGCGACCGAGAGCGCCCCATCGTCAAGAGTCGATGGAGGATTGTCCAAGTGACTGTAAACCGAAGGAGACTCAGCCATGATTCAATTGCCCGACCCCGATTACCATCAAAACGTGATCATGCCTTATCTGGCGACACGCTCGACTAAGATCGAGCAGCTTGCCCTGCCCATGATCGAGGAGTCCTACAACAAAGAAGCCGCTTTACCACCCTATTTGTGGGGGTTGATCTGGGAGAATTGGCAGCCCGACCCCCATCAAGGCAACACGGTTTTCCTGCAAGGCATGAGCGAGGACCGCAACTGGAAAAAGCGCGTCTACTACTCGGCGGTCACGCCTGATCTGTATCGCGACAAGTATCGGGGCAAGGTGCAGGCTTTTTTCCGAGACCTACTAGGCGCCAACAACCAGGGTCTGCCCTTGATGAAGATCTATCTGGACGAATACCTGTACCTTTATTGGGATCTTCACCTGGGCGTTCCGAAGAAATTGGTGCCGCCCTACGTCCGGGAGGTCGGGGAGTGCTTCATGTATTGCCTCGCCCGCCTGGATCCCTTCGATAGGCTGTTCCATCGCAACTACATGCAGGTGCGCCGACTGCGCCCACAACTGGATGCCTGGATCAATCGGGCAATCGCAGACCTCGAGGGCTCCGACGCCTCCAAAAGCACCTTTGTCCACTATTGGAGAAAGAACAGCAAGAATGACCCTCGTGCCCGGCGCGAGGATGTCGTGTTCGAATGCTTCCACAATTTCCTGGCCTTCAGCCAGTGGGGACACATGATCTATCGAATCATGGAGCAACTGGAGCGCGAGGTGGCCGACACCACCGTGCGGGACTGGTTTGAAAAGATAATGGAAGGGGGCTTCGACCAACTGGATCATCCCCGTCAACAGTGCCCGTTCACACCCTTGGACCGCTTTGTCATGGAGCTGTTCCGCATCGCCATGCCCAATACAGGCAGCATCTCCGTACAAGCCACTTCGGGTCGCCTTCATCGCGATGCCGTGTACACGATCCATGACCACGTAGCCATCAGCCGGGATCCGCTGCATTGGAGCGATCCGGAGGCCTTCAATCCAGATCGCTATGTCGGCCTCCCGACCAGCGACCAGATCGATTCGGAAAAATGCCGCCAGCTCGGCTTCCAGAAATGTCCGTATCACCAATCCGACTTCCCCACCCAAGACGGACGAGGCTCCAAGGTCACCAACAGCGGCTTCGGGACTGTCTACAACAAGCACGGCGGCAAAGAATATCCGGTCTGCGACTATGCCGGATACTCCCCCTTCGGCTTCGGATATCGCCGCTGTCCCGGCGAGTTGTTCACCATCGAGTTCTTCAAGGAGTTCTTGCGCCAAATCTGGGATGGAGGAATCGAGTTCCTTCGCCTTCCCGCTCAAGACGCTCCCATACCCATCGCTCCCGGCACCTTTGTCGCAGACGACATTGGATTTGATCGGACCGCACCAAGAACGAAAAACAAGCAGGGAGGAAAATCATGAAAAGAGAAGTCCTGATCCCCGTCTGCCAGCGCCTCAGGCGCCTGCGGACTGTCAATGCGTCACTCAAAGGGCGAAAGCTCAATGTCGGCATTTTGGGGGCCGGAATGGCCGGCCTCAGCGCTGCCTGGGAACTGAGTGAATTGGGCCACGAGGTCACGATCTACGAGGGCTCGCCAGAACGTGTCGGCGGGCGCATCTTCACCTACCGTTTTGGCTCCGACAATCCGGAGCACCGGGTTGAGCTGGGGGCCATGCGGATTCCGCCCAACCATGACTACACCCATCACTACGTTAACCTGATGAATCTTGAACTGCGCCGCTTCCTGAATCAGAGTGTCTGCGACCAGGGCCGTTACGACTTGCGGGGCAACGTTGGCCAGGTCGGGGATTTTGGCAGCAAATTCATCAAGCCCGCCAAGAACGGAAAGCCGCTCTTCGAGCTCCATGCCTTGGAACGGGGCCTCGTCCTGGACGAAAACAAGGGGCCGGGAGCGCTGATTGAGTTCGTCTTGGAGCAGGAGGTGCGCAAAGTCCGCGAGCTGGGCGAGGTGGACAAGCTGCTTTGCGGTGAAATGGACACCCCCAATCTGCGCCGCCTCGACTCCGTTTCCCTGGGTCGGCGGCTCAGTGAAACCCTCAGTGTCGAAGGCCGTTTCCTGACAGATATCGCCGCTCCCGTCGGTGGCCTGGCCGATCGCTCCCTGGCAATGCACGTGCGCGACTCATTCACCATCAAGGCTCAGTGCCTGGACGAGATCAAGGGAGGCATGGACAACTTGCCCAAGGAACTGGCCCGTCAACTCCAGGAAAGGAAAGGGGTCCGCATCGAGATGGATCAAGAAGTGATCAAACTGGGGCGCGTCACGGTGCGCGGACGATCAAAGGCCCGGGTAGTTTTCCGCAAGTCCTCTGACCGGCCCCAGGAATTCGACCTGTTGATCTGCACAATACCCTTTCCGGTACTCAAGGGCATGGGACGGGCTGTCCAGGGGCTGTCCGAGCCCAAGATGGCGGCCATCCACGGGATGACCTATGCTTCATCCACCAAGCTCGGCCTTGAATGCAAGCAGCGCTTCTGGGAAAAGGACGACGATATTTTCGGCGGCCGTTCCGTAACGGATCATCTCACCGGACAGCTCTACTACCCCTCAGCCACGGCAGACCTCCCTCCCTGCGGGGATCTGGATGGGATCCTGGCCGAGAGGGAGGGAATCACTTCACTGCACACTCTCTCCCATCGTGCTGATTGCGACTGCGACCTTGAGTCGCTGCGGGAAAAGGCCCGCCGGAGCAATGAGCCGGGAGTTCTCTTGGCTTATTGCTGGGGAGGCGAAGCGCGGGGCTTCTGCAGATTGGTCGAGTCCCTGCCGGATGGCCCTCCCAACGCCGCCAAGGCCTACCGGCAGGTCATTGATGACGTCGCCCGTTTGCATCCGCAAATCCGTCAAAATACCAGCCCTGATGATGCCGTCATCATGTGCTGGGATTCGTACAAGTGGACACAGGGAGCTTTCGCTGCCCTGAAACCGGGTGAATTGACGGCCCACTATCGCAGCGCTCTGCAGCGCGAGGGCTGCATCTTCTTTGCTGGCGAGCACGCTTCGCCTGTGCCGGGGTGGATTCAGGGTGCCGTCGCCTCGGCCCTCTTCCAGGTGGAGCAGCTCCTGGAGTACTCGGCTCATCGCGAAGCCGCCGGGTAGCCGGCCCTCCCTCCCGGCACGGATCACGGGCCGATGACGACCCGCAGCGCAAAATGCACCACGGGGGCCGAATCGGGGTCGCCGCTCGATTCGGCTGCACGGATCCGGTAGTCGCCGGCAGGAAGCAAGGTTGAGGGGAGGGTCATGACAAGGCGGCCAAGGGGGTCGGGGCGGAGGCCTGCAGCCTCCCAGACGAGGCTCTTTTGAGCATCGCGAAGCGCGACCCGGTAGGTTGGCTGCCCCGCATCCGGGAGGGCAAGCGCCAGGACAATCCACTCCGGATCGGGCGAGAGGGTCAGGAGTTGGGGAAGCGCGGTGTCAAAGTCCGGGCTCCTGAAGGAGGACAGCTCGAAGATCGGCGTGTTGACCTGGGGTTGCTGCGCTGCTTCGAGGCTCTCCTCCAAGTGACCGATGCGCCTGGTCTGCAGCACCAGCGGGGTGATCACAACGGCCAGGGCCAGCACTGAAACGAGCATGGCGGAAGGGCTTTTCAGCAAGCGGCTCCACAAGCTGATCAGGAGCGATGTGCGGATCGCCTCTTGGGCGGCCACAGCTGTCAGGCCGCGCTGCAGGCGCTGCGCGGCCTGGACCTCGGCTGCACAGTCCGGATGCTCCAGGAAATACTCCTCGAAGCGGGCGGCTTCATCGGGCGATAGCCGGCCCGTCACATAGCGTTGGACGAACTCCTGTTCCTCAATGCTTTGCTGGTCCACGGCCTGCTCCCCGCCAAAGGGCAGAAGCCCCCTCCTGTAAAAGAGTGAAGGTTCGATCACACTTGTCGCATGTTTTTTTGCCTCATGCCCGTCGCTCTTTGAGCCGCAGCTGCTTTTCCGAGCGCTCCCACAGCTCCCGCAGCCGTTGGCGCGCCCGGTAGAGCACCCGGTTGAAGAGGCCCGGATCGACTTCGAGTTCGCGGCAGATCCGGTCCTTCGAATCGCCCGTAAGATAGTAGCGCATCAGAATCTCCCGATCACGCCGGACCCGCAGCTCGCCCAGCAGTTGGCGCACCCGTTTGGCTTCTTCTTCGGCCAGCAGCTGGCGCAGTTGGGAGGCCTCGACAGACGGTCGATCCGGCTCTGAGTCCAGGCTGCCGTAGCGGGCCTCCTTGCGGCGATCGGCAATGAACAGATTGCGGGCGATGGAACGGACAAAGCCGGGCAAAGCCTCAGGCTGACGCAACTCGCCGCCGCGCAGCTTGGTCAGCACCAGGGCGAAGGTCTCTTGGTGAATATCGTCGGCGAGGGACGAGTTGCCGGTCAAATGGGCGAGCATCACCTCGAGGCCCAGGCTATAACGGCCCACCAATTCCTCCTCGGCCTGCCGGTCGCCGGAGCGAATCCGGCGCACCAGGGCACCGGTGTCCTGCTTGTCGGCGCTCCGGGCCGTCGAGGCGCTTTTGGAGGGCTTTGGCGTCATTCTTGAAGCCGTTTTCATCGAGAGGTCAAAGAATTCAACAGAATCTGGCTATGCAACGAGCAGCTCTAATATACAGGCCGTCGGGCCGGGGTGAAAGCGCTGCCGGCGGCTCGCCCGACAGCGGCGCGCCAGGTAAACTGGGATCTGTCGAGGTTCAGATTTGTCGCGCAAGGGTTGCCGCACAATGCCAGGCAACCCCAAGCAACAAAGAACCCTCGGCTGCGGCAACGGTGTTTTTGGCGGAGCGGGCGGACAAGAAAGGGGCAAGCATGAGAGAGGTCATTCCATACAAGACAGTACCGGGCGCCCTGAAGGCGTTGGACAACGGGGGCAGATTCTACAACATCTTCACAAAGGCCGATGACGGCACGATAACAGACAGCGAGATGTTCAAGGCTGCCGGCGTCGTCTCGGGAAGCGATAAGGCCTTTCTCTATTTCAGCCTCGCCCTGGCTCACTTGGACAGTGATCAGCAGCAAGTCATCATCTCCCGCCTATCGACTGATCTGCGGGTGCGATTCCTGCAATCGCGGCCGCAACGTGTGGAAATCGAAGACTTCGATCAGGTTGCCAAGCCGGCCCAATCCGTCATAGTGGATGGCTATCCGCGATTCCTCGAAGACAAGACCCGGTTTGCCGCATTTATCATGATCCCCATCATGGCCGGCAAGGTGACGACATTTACAATGATTCCCATTCTTGATCGGTTCGATGTCTATGAGGTCTATTCCAAACCCGGGCTGAAGGGCCGCAAGACAATTATTGCCACTGTGCGCGGCAGCAGGCGGCTTGAGCCCATCCGCACTGTTTTTGGCGGAATCGTGAAAAAGCTGAATTTCGAGCCCAAGGCCGAGAGTCGCCACCGCCATTACGTTGAAACGCTCTACTATGTCAGGAATGCCGAACAAGGCGCTGCAACTGGCGCAGGCAAGTCGCTCCGCTAGATGCGATCTGTGGAACAGCCTGCAACTGCGGGAGGCAATCGATGAGCGTTCAAAACCTCGAGTATTTGTTCAAGCCCAAGTCGCTGGCAGTCATCGGCGCCTCGAACCGTCCAGGGCGGGTCGGCTCGACGGTCATGAAAAACCTCTTGGGCGCGGGCTTCCAAGGGCCGGTCATGCCGGTCAATCCCAAATATGAAGCGATTTCGGGCGTGCTGGCCTATCCCGATGTCGATGCCTTGCCGCTCACGCCGCAGTTGGCGGTCATTTGCACCCCTGCCGGCGTCGTGCCCGGCTTGATCGAAAAACTGGGCGAGCGCGGCACGCGGGCGGCCATCGTGCTGACGGCCGGGCTGGATGCCAAGAATGACGACGGGGTGCCGATCAAGTCGGCGGCACTGAAGGCGGCTGGCCGCTACGGATTAAGGATGTTGGGCCCCAACTGCCTGGGCCTGGTCAGCACCGAGTCGGCTCTCAACGCCTCTTTCGCCCACATAAGAAGCCACAGCGGATCGCTGGCCTTCGTGTCCCAGTCCGGCGCCCTATGCACGGCGGTGCTGGATTGGTGCTACAGCAGGCAAATCGGATTCTCCCACTTCGTCTCCATGGGCGATATGCTGGACATCGATTTCGGAGACGTCCTCGACTATCTGGGGTCGGACCCCAAGACAAGGGCCATGCTGCTTTACATCGAGTCGATCACCCATGCGCGCAAGTTCATGTCGGCGGCGCGTGCGGCGGCCCGAAACAAGCCGGTGCTGGTGATCAAGTCAGGGCGGGTCGAGGAGGGCGCCCGGGCCGCCGCCTCCCACACGGGGGCGCTGGCGGGTTCGGACGATGTCTACGCCGCCGCCATTCGCCGAGCGGGGATGCTGAGGGTCTTCGAGATCGAAGAGCTGTTCGACGCTGTGGAGACCCTGGCCCGCCCCCAGCCGGGCAAGGAAGATCAGTTGGTGATCCTGACCAATGGCGGCGGGCCGGGTGTCATCGCAACGGATTTCCTGGTGCAAGGCGGAGGGCGGCTGGCAGAGCTGTCCCGGCAGACCATTGAAAAGCTGGACCACGTCCTGCCGGCCAATTGGTCGCGGGCCAATCCCATCGACATCATCGGTGACGCCTCTCCCCAACGGTATCAGGAATCCCTCAAGATTCTCTTGGAGGATCCCCAAGTCGGGCCGGTGCAAG
>JANQFM010000982.1 GCA_028277865.1 Acidobacteriota bacterium | reverse complement strand
GCTTTCGGGTGCTGCCCTGTGGGCCGGCTCCGGCCTGCTGAATCTCATTTACAGCGGCCTTTACAGCCAGTCGCTGACGGCTTTCCGCATCCTGCTGGCCGCGCTTCCGCTGCTCTTCGCCAATGCGGCCCTGACCCACCAGCTCACAGCCTGGAACCTGCAGCGGCATTACGCCTGGCTGGCCTTGGGCGGGCTGGTCTGCAATGCTTTCTTGAACGCCGTCCTGATCCCACGATACTCCATCGCCGGCGCGGCCTGGGCCACCCTGCTGACCGAGGTCTACCTGAGCGCTGTGTGCATACTGGTGCTGGTCCGGGAGCGTTCAAGAGACCTCACGCAAAGCTGACGGAGACCGGGAGGGGCAGCTTGATTAATCTTTGATAAAGGGCGGATTCGGTAGTAGAATGAGAGCAGCAGTGCGGTGTGTGCCACTGGGTTTTCGTGGGAATCCCACGAACCAGCGACCACGCATACGGGCCTGGTAGCCTAGGAGCCGCCCATTGGGTTGCGCTCCCTCGGCTCCAGGCCCGGTTTGTTTTCAGGCGAGCAGCCGCCTGAGCAGTTTGACGGTCATCGAGGAGCCTGAGCCTCATGCGGTGCAAGCAGTGGAAAAGGGTGGAAGGATCACGGTGCAGCAGTCGGGATTTGCGGCTTTGCGCCTTTGTTCGCAAGCTCACTATGCCGCGTCGCTCGAAGGCGTTCGATTGACCATGCCACGTCAAGATCCCATCGAGCTGCCCCCCCGAGAGCGCGCCATTTTACGCACGGTGGCGTACTCGTCGCTGTTCGACTACCCGCTTACCATCCAAGAGCTGCGTTCCAACTTGCTGGAGACCGCCGCAGGCGAGGAGGAACTTCGGGAGACGCTTCGAAGCAGCCTGCCGCTGCGGGAAACTGTGGAGATGGCCGAGGGTTTCGTCTTTTTGCGTGGCGAGAGAGATTGCATCCGTCGTCGTCGTCAAAGGGAGTCCCTGTCCAGGCAGCTGCTGAAAAAGAACCAATGGGTTTTGAAGCTGGTTTGCTCCATCCCCTTCACTCGCCTGGTGGCGTTGTCGGGCAGCGCCGCCCACGCCAACGTCGCCCAGGGAGGGGACATCGACCTGCTCATCATCACGCAGGGCAGACGGGTTTGGTGGGCGGCGGTATCCATCCTGCTGCTCACCAAGGCGCTGGGCCGACGCCGGACGCTGTGCTGCAACTTCATCCTCTCCGATCGCCATTTGAAAGTCGAACCCGAGGATCTCTTCAGCGCCAACCAGATGATCCATCTCCGGCCTCTCATCGGTGAGAGCCTGCACCGGCGCTTTTTGGAGGCCAATCCCTTTGTGCGCCGTTTCTACCCTGCCGCCGAAGTCGGCAATGCGCCCTTGAACTGCCGGTCGGGCAGCTTTCTGAGCGCGGGCAAGAAGGCCTCAGAATGGATTCTGAGCCTGGGCTTGGGGGCATTCCTGGAACTGGCCTGCCGCAAGGCCTATTCGGCATACCTGCGCAGCAAGTCCAAGGGCTGGAGATCGCCAGCCCAAGTCGTGCTGGGGCGGGACTACCTCAAGCTGCATACCGAAAGCCACCGCCAACAGATCCTCGAAGATTTCGAAAGGGCAGTTGCAGAACAGTTGTCAGTTGTCAGTTGCCAGTTGTCAGTTGAGAAGGAGCAGGGCAAGTAGCGGCTTCACGCCGAGATATAGCGATTTGCCAGTTCCGAACGCCAAAGCATTCGGATTCCGGATCTGAAACCCGGAGCCTGGAACCTGGAACCTGGAACCCTCCTCATCAACTTCTCCCCCACCCCTGCTACTCTTTCTGAACTGCCAACTGCCAACTGCCAACTGCCGACTCTCGACAGGCTGACAGATCCATGCCAAACTAAGCCTCTCCAGATTTGCAACAAAGTCTTGGCAAGGCAATGGTGGTGCACGGCCGCGATTTTCGGTTCGCTTTTCGCATTTTGGCCAGGAATCCCTCCTTCACTGTGGTGTCGGTGGTCTTGCTGGCTTTGGGGATCGGCGCCAACACGGCCATTTTCAGCATTGTCCATGCTGTCCTGCTGAGGCCTTTGCCTTATGAGCGCCCGCATCAGCTCGTACTCTTCTGGGAGCACTTTCCCTCGGCTGGCAACATCCCCACTTCGGAAGGAGGCTTTCTGGAATGGGAGCGCCGCAGCCGGGAGGTCTTTGCAGGGATGGCTGCCTTTCGCAACCAGAAGGTCGCCTGGACGGGCAAGGGAGAGCCGCAACGACTGGACGCCTTGCGCATTACCCCGGGATTGCTGCCCCTGCTGGGTACCGCTCCTGTGCTGGGCAGAGGGTTTTTCGATGAGGAAGGAAGACCCGGTGCGGCGCCGGCAGCCTTGCTCAGCCACGGCCTCTGGCAGCGGAGCTTCGCATCAGATGAACAAGTCTTGGGAGAGGTCATCCAACTGGACGGGATGCCTCATACCATCATCGGCGTCCTGCCGCCGCAATTCCTGTTTCCGCCCCCGCTCGACCTGCGAGGCAATGTCCGGGAGACCCAGGCCGATGTTTTCCTGCCCCTGATCTGCGATCCCGGATCCCGTCTGTTGCGCAATACTTACGCCTTGGCTCGCCTGAAAAGCGGCCTCAACCTCGTCCAAGCCGACAGCCACCTCGAAAATGTGGCCTTCGACCTGAGCGAGGAATTTCCCAACGTCAACCCCGAGGGCCTGGGCGTGACATTGCTGCCCTTGCACGAGCAGGGCGTGCAGCACAGCCGTACTGCCTTGCTGGCACTTCTCGTGTCGGTGGCCCTGATCCTGCTCATCGCCTGCTTCAACGTAGCCAACCTCTTGCTGGCACGCGCTTCGGGGCGTTTCAAGGAGATGGCCGTCCGAATGGCCTTGGGCGCCGACCGCCGCAGCATCATCGCCCAGTTGCTGACCGAAAGCCTGGTGCTGGCCGCACTGGGCAGCGCCGCCGGACTCTTGGCGGCCCGGCTCAGCCAGCAGGCCCTGCTGAAGCTGGGGGCCGGACACATCCCTTTGCTGCAGACTGTTTCGGTCAATGCACCCGTCCTGCTTTTCACCCTTTCAATTGCAGCCTTGACGGGAATCGTGTTCGGATTGGCGCCAGCTCTGCAAGTCTCCCGGCCCGATCTGAACGAGTCATTGAAAGAGGGTTCGCGAGGCACCTCCGGCGGCTTGCAGCGCCAGCGATTGCGCACAGCCATGGTGGTGGCCGAGGTGGCATTGGCCGTCGTACTCTTGGTGGGTGCCGGATTGCTGCTCAAGAGCTTCTTGCAGCTGCTCGAAACCGATCTGGGGTTTCGTACCGGGAAGGTCTTGACGGCTCAGATCGAACTGCCCGCCGCCAACTACTCCCGGCCTGATCAGGTGATGCAGTTTTACCGCCGGCTGGCGGCAGACGCCCAATCCCTGCCCGGAGTCGTGCAGGCCGGACTGGCCCGCTACCTGCCCCTGTCGGGAACCAGCCGCTTGATCGCGCTGGCCATCGAAGGAAAGCCCGCCTCGACCGTCGAAGAGCAGCAGGCTCGGGTGGCCCATTTCAACTGGGTCGACAACCGCTACCTGGAAGCCTTGCAGATTCCCTTGCTGCAAGGCCGCCTCTTTTCTGCCCAGGACGGCCCCGAAAGCCCTCCTGTCTTTTTGATCGACCAGTCGCTGGCCCAGCGCCACTGGCCGGACGGTTCAGCCCTGGGCGCCCGCATCGCCACAGCAAACGAATGGGGAGAGGTGGTGGGAATCGTGGGGGATGTGAAGCAAAGCGGCTTGGAGGAACGGACTCCCCTGGTTTATGCCCCCGTCTCCCAGCAGTCCAACCGCTCCATGCATCTCGTCCTGCAAGCTGCACAAGCGCCTGAAGACCTCATCGTCCCCCTTCGGCAGCGAGTGGCGGCGATCGATGCCGGGCTGCCGGTCCAATTTCGGAGGCTGGATTCCTACCTTTCCGACGCCCAGTCCAACCGCCGGTCTCCCACGGTCCTTCTGGGGATTTTTGCCGCGCTGGCCTTGTTGCTGGCCGTGGTGGGGCTTTACAGCGTCCTGTCCTACCTTGTCAATCAGCGAAGCCAGGAAATCGGGGTCCGCATGGCCATGGGCGCCCGCCGTTCCGACATCGTCAAGTTGATCAGCGGCCAGATGGCGGCTTTGGTGCTGAGCGGCGTCTTGCTGGGATTGGCGGGCGCCTACGCCCTGGCCAGCACCCTTTCAGGATTGCTCTACGCCGTCCGCCCCGATGATCCCTGGATCTACTCAGCCGTGGCCCTGCTTTTCACAGCTGTGGCAGCAATGGCTGCCTACTTGCCCGCCCGGAAAGCTTGCCGGGTCGATCCCCTTACGGCGTTACGATCGGAATAGAGGAAGATTGGGGGAGCCACAGGGACGCAAAGACACAGAGAAGAGAGGAATGGGGATCAGAGGTTTCGGTTCCAATGTAAAATGGCGAAGATGCGGATCGGGAAAATGCGGCGGTTATTGAATGCTTGGGTATCGTGGGCTGCTATCTGCACTGCCATTGTGGCGACTTGTGAAGCAGAGGACAAGAAGGACGTTCGGCTGATCCTCTTTTTGGGGGACAGCCTGACCGCCGGTTACGGGATCGATCCCGCCCTGGCCTTCCCCGCATTGATCCAGCAGAAAATCGAGCGCAAGGGATGGCCTTTCGAGGTTTTGAACGCCGGATTGAGCGGCGAGACGAGCGCCGGAGGCCTGCGGCGCATCAACTGGATGCTGCAGCGCGATCCAGGCGTGCTGGTGCTGGAACTGGGCGCCAACGACGGTTTGAGGGGCTTTCCGCTGGAGATCACCAAGCGAAACCTGCAAGGCATCATCAGCCGCGCCCGCAGGCGGTCGCCCGACCTGAAAATCGTGTTGGCCGGGATGATGGTGCCTCCCAACCTGGGTCCGGACTACACCCGACGCTTTCAAGCCCTTTACCAAGAGTTGGCCGAGGACAACAGCCTGAGCCTGATCCCATTCCTTCTGGAAGGAGTGGCCGGACGGCCCGAGTTGAACCTGCCCGACGGCATTCATCCCACTGCACAAGGGCACCAGATCATCGCAGAGACGGTTTGGAAGACGTTGGAACCTGTGCTGCAGTCAGTGCTCAAGGCGGGGGACGCGCCAAGCAAGAGCGGGCATGGATCAGGCAACGAGGACTGATTGGGATGGAAGTCACTTTGAGCGGGGTTCGGATCGAGTGCGTTCAGGGGGATATTGCGGGACAGCAAGGGATCGGGGCGGTGGTCAACGCAGCCAATGCCCAATTGCGGCCGGGGGGCGGCGTGGCAGGCGCCATCCATCGGGCGGCCGGCCCCGGGCTGGACCGGGAATGCCGTCCGATGGCGCCCATCCGCACAGGCCAAGCCGTCCTGACCAGCGGCCACAACCTGCCCAACCCACAAGTCATTCACTGCCTGGGACCGGTCTACGGAGTCGACCAGCCTTCGGAGCAGCTTTTGGCCGAATGCTACCGCAATGCTTTGCTTTTGGCCGACCAGCACCAGATCGAATCGCTGGCATTCCCTGCCATCTCCACCGGCATCTTCGGCTACCCGGTTCGGGATGCGGCCCAGGTGGCCTTTCGAACCATCTCAAAGACCGCCCCCGTGCTGGAGCATGTCCGCCACATCCGCTTCGTCCTCTACAGTTCTTCCGATTTGCAGATCCATCAAGAGGAACTCAGCCGATTGGAGTAGTTGTCAGAGATGGGAAGCCACAGAGACCGCCTCCCTAAACCGGCCCCGGAGGGGGCCACGGATATTAGCCGGTGGTGAAGCCGTCTGCGG
>JANQFM010000954.1 GCA_028277865.1 Acidobacteriota bacterium | reverse complement strand
TGTTCCCTGTTCCGTGTTCCCTGTTCCATCCAATCGGCAGTATTGCCCCCAGCCACACCTTTCGCAGACCAAAAATATTCAAGAGGATTTGTTTGACGTCTTGCAGGCGGTACTATAAAATCTGCTTGGTTTCTATCAGCAGAAGGCTCCTCTGAAATTGTCCAAGCTGAGATGGCGCCTTTTTCGTCTTTTCAGGCGGCTGGCGCAAGGTGCAGGAAAGGACGGCCCATATGAACCCGACGTCCAAGCTGGCTGACCGGCAGGCTGAAACCGCATTTTTGCCCGGCCTGAGCATTGAGCAGTATCTGCAGCAATGCCGTCGGGATCATCCTCGCCTCTACCGCTGCCTGGATCCGCATCGGATGCACTCCGAGGCGGGATTGGAGTTCTATCGGGGCCTGCGGCATGTGAGCCAGCATTTCGAACGGGAGGACAAGGGAGGCCGGGGCGGCGCCTACCGCAAAGCCCAATTGGGGAATCCCCTCATCCGGGCCGTGGGCATCCAGAAGCTTTTCGAACTGGCCTGTCATGGCAGGCCGTTTTCGCCCCGCACCCAGGTGGTCGATGTCTTGGGCGGAAACGGCACTTTGTGCCGGGCCATGCGCCTGCTCCACGAACCCGAGAGCTGCCCCGCGATTTATACCAGCGACGCTTCCGAAGACATGGTCGCCGACGCGCTGCGGCAGGGGATCGCAGCCCTTCGCCAGCCGGCCCAGTACATGATGCTCAAAGACAGCTGCGTCGATGGGATGATCTTCGCCTACGGGACGCACCACATCCCTTCCCACGAGTTGTCGGCAGCCCTGCAGGAGGCTTATCGGGTGCTGCGTCCCGGAGGGCGGGTCGTACTGCAGGATTTTGAAACCGGCACCCCCACGGCGCGATGGTACAGCGAAGTCCTGCACCGCTATACCGAGACAGGCCACGACTTTGAGCACTTCACTCCCCGGTCGGTCCGTCGGCTGCTGCAGGAGGCCGGCTTCGAAGAGGTGCGCATCCAGCAAGTCTACGATCCCTGCATTGTCCATGAGAGCAGCCCGGAGCAGGCCAGAATCCGGTTGCTCGACTACCTGGTCAGCCTATTCTCCCTCAACAAGCTGCTGCCCGAAGACGGGATCAAGGACGAAGCCTTCTGGGATCGCGTTGAAAAGGTCGTGCGCGGCTGCTCGACCTTAAGCCCGGACGAACTCCCGCAAGGCGTCGAAGCTGTCACTGAATTGACCGTCAGAGCCGACAGCGCCGGCTACCGCGCCGAACTCCCCAGGGTCGCCCTGGTGGGCACAGGAGTCCGGCTCGGGAATTGAACGCAAGGCGCAGAAAATGGGGCCAACCCGGAAAATCAGTTCTTCTCTGCGACCCTCTCCGTCTCTTCTCCCTCTGCGCCCTGTGCGGTTTCTCCCCCAGCAGTCGGCATCAACAACCGATCGACAGCCTCCTCCGCAACCAGCCTCGACTAAAAAAATCCCCCATGCTATGCTTAGGACAAATTGAAATGACGTTTGTGGCGATGGTTGGCTCGCCAGGCGGTGGATCAAAAAATCAGGGTGCCGAAGTCAATAGGCGGTTTCAATGTATAAGATCAGCTTAATCAACATGCCGTTTACAGTTTTGGAGATTCCCTCCATTGCCTTGACTCAGCTCAGCTCGGTGGTCCGGGAGCGCTTCGGGGACCAGGTGCGGGTGCGCATCCTGTACCTGAACCACGACTTCGTGCACTACTTGGGCTACGAAAGCTACGTGGCCCTGATGGCCGACAGCAACAACAACGGACTGGGGGAGTGGTTTTACCGCCAGGTGGCCTTTCCCGAGGTGCCCGACAACACGCGCGAGTACTTTCAGCGCTACCACCCCCACCTGAGCGAAGAGCAGGCGGCCACCAAGGGCAAGGTGCTGGCCAAGCGCATCGGGCTGGAGCGCTTTATTCGCCAGCTCAACCTCAAGTACCAGCTGGACAAGGAGGACTTGGTCGGCTTCAGCTCCATGTTTTCGCAGAACGTGCCCAGCATGGCCATGGCCCGCGTCATCAAGGATTCCAACCCCAACGTCGTAACCGTCATGGGCGGCGCCAACTGTGAAGCGCCCATGGGATGCGAAGTGGCCCGTAACGCCTCAATGATCGACTACGTCTTTTCCGGCCCGGGCCTGGTCAGCTTTCCGGAGTTCGTGGGCTGTCAGATGGCGGGCGAGGCCGACAAATGCTCTTCGATACAGGGCGTCTTCACCAGCAGCAGCGTTGATTCCAAGCCCCGCCAGGGGCTGGACGCCATGGGCAAGGAACTGCCCATCGAAGTCCCCGTCCCTCTCGACTACGAATCCTACCTGGACGACATGGAAAAGAACTTTGCCGGCAGATTCAAGCCCGCCATCCCCTTCGAGACCTCTCGAGGATGCTGGTGGGGCGCCAAGGCCCACTGCACCTTCTGCGGGCTCAACGGCGGTACTATGGCATACAGGGCCATGCCCACCCAGATGGCCCTCGACTTCATTGAGGACTTGATGCGGCGCTACGGCGGCAGGGCCAGGAGCTTTCAATCGGTCGACAACATCATGCCCCGCGAATACCTGACCGACGTCTTCCCCCGCGTCCGGGCGCCTGAGGGCGTGAACTTTTTCTACGAGGTCAAGGCGGACTTGTCTGAAAAGGACATGGAAACCCTGTCCAAGGCCAGCGTCACCGACATCCAGCCAGGCATCGAGTCGCTCAACACCGGCACGCTCAAGCTGATGAAGAAGGGGACAACCGCCTTCCGCAACATCGTCTTCCTCAAAAACTGCGTGCGATTCGGCATCCGACCCGCCTGGAACCTGCTCATCGGCTTTCCCCGCGAGCGCGAGGAGGTCTACAAGAAGTATTTGCAGGACATTCCCCTGCTGCCCCACCTGCCGCCGCCCGCCGGCGCCTTTCCGGTCCGTTTCGACCGCTTCAGCCCCTACCACGCAAGGGCCGACGAATACGGCCTGCAGCTGTCCCCCTACGACTTCTACCGCTACGTCTACCCCTTCCCCGAAGAGTCTTTGATGGGCTTGGCATACTACTTCGAGGACCGCAACTACAACGCCCGCTACATGGTCGAAATGATCGCCTGGCAGAAAAAGCTCATGGAGGCCATGGACAAGTGGAAAGAGCGCTGGAACGCCGCCGACGGAAAGCTCAAGGGCGAACTCTACCTCAAGCGCCGTCAAGGAGTCGGACCCGTCATCCACGACACCCGTTCCGGGGAGTTGGTGGAACACGAG
>JANQFM010000944.1 GCA_028277865.1 Acidobacteriota bacterium | reverse complement strand
CCGCGACGTGCCCTCATCGAACCAGCGCCTGCTATTGCGTTCAAGGGTTCGAGCCGTTGCAAATGGAAGGCTTCGTCCCCAGAGGCCGATGCCTTACTCGCCAGGTGGCCCCGGTCCGCCCCCAGGGCCGCAAACGCGCCGTCGCAGTCTTCCGGCTCCAGCATCTCCTCGGGCGCAAGGAACACACCGCGTTGCAGTCGCGAATGTCCTTGGAGAGGCCTGCCCTCAGCCACCCACCCGTTTGGCCATGTAGATGTCTGGCTTTCCCGGCCCGTTCGCGTCCGGCATCACGCCGACGATTCGGAAGCCGACGCGCAGATAGAACTCGTAGGGATGGCTCTTGAGGTTGCGGATGTCCCTGATGGCCCCCGGCAGATCATGGGACAGGTCGGTGCCCGAGAGGCTGGTGGCATCGGTCTCATCGTCGGTCCCAAGCATGAGGGTCAGGGCGCCCTTGGAGGCGACGATCCTCTCAAGGTCTTGGACCAGCAATCTTCCGAGGCCCTGTCTTCGAAGCGGCTCCGCCACCACCATAGGATGAAGCTCCCACACGCGCCCATCGTAGTGCGGCTGTCCCCCGATCCATCCGATCACCCTGCCCGCATCGTCCAGCATCACCCGGCTGATCCGCCCGCGGCTCAACGAATCCGACACCTCCCCCCGAGCAGACCCGATGCTGGGCCAGGCAGAGGTCAGGCCTCGAAACGACTCGAACAGAAGCTGCGCGGCCTGGTCCGCTGAACTGCTGTCGTCTGCACAGAGATCAATGATTCGGGCATTCATGACGACCGACTGTCTCATGGAGCGCCCTGGAACTTCAATGCCAGCGAGTTGCCCCGGCTATCCGGAGTGCTCCAGAGAGGCCACTGACGCTGAGGCGGGGAGCTTCCCCTTCGAGCCGGAGTCGATAAAGGGCAGGAAGCGAGTGGTGCGGGCCGCTCTTTTTTCGTTCTGCGGGGTTCGGCTGATGCCTCGTACCTTCAAGACTCGAATGCCTCCCACTGTTGAGCTGCCGGGTTCGAATTGGGGCTATCGGGTGAGGGTGACGCAGAATCTGCTCCCGGCACCCTCCCTGGAAGCGTTGCATGCGTTACAACGCCCTGTTTATTTTTCTTCGGGGGAGTGGAGGCTGGAATTCGAAGGCCTTGACTCTTCCCAGGCGAGGGCTTGCCGAGGTCGGGAGGAGGGAGGATGAAGAGGGCAGCACCGGCCAAACCAATCGGCTTTTCAGCATCCATGAAGCAGCCATCTACCTGGGGCGTACGGCCTGCGCTGTCCGGTCAACCACTCCACCGGACGGCAAATCCGGGACTTTCAGGGTGCCTGGTACAGCGCCCGAAAGAAAGCGGGGCTTCCCGATGCCCTCTTTCACGACTTCAGGCGCACCGGCGTCCGCAACCTGTTCCGCGCTGGCGTCCCGGAAAAGGTCGCCATGGCCATTTCCGGGCACAAGACCCGCTGCATATTCGACCGCTACAACATCGTCAGCGAGGACGATGTGAGGGCAGCTGCCAGGGCGGTCGAATCCTACCTGCGACACTCCAC